>NZ_JBFUES010000024.1:0-19502 GCF_056403875.1 Bradyrhizobium sp. P2_E8 | reverse complement strand
GCCCCGTAGGAGGTACGATCGCACGGCGCCCAGCAGCGCATTCAGGATCAAACCCAGCAGCGAGATCGTGATCAGCGGCACGAACATGTCGACGGCCTGGAACGTCCGGGCCGCCGTGACGAGGGCATGGCCCAGCCCGTCCGTCGACGTGATCATCTCGGCCAGAAACACCACGATGCAGGAAATGACAAGGCCGATCCGGCACCCGGTCAGGATCGACGGCATCGCCGCCGGCAGCACCACCTTGAAGAGGATTTGATAGCGCGGCGTTCCCGCCGCCATGGCCGACCAGATCAGTTTCTGCTCCACGGTCGAGGCGCCATAGTAGGTGGATAGAAGAATGGGAAACAGCGCATCCGCAGCCACCAGCGTGATCTTCGATCCGTGGCCGAAGCCGAGCAGCAGCAGCAGCGCCGGATAGAGCGCAACCTTTGGCAACGGAGCCAATACGCGCACGATCGGCCGAACGACGGCATTGATCGCGGGACTGGCGGCAGCGGCGATGCCGATGCTGACGCCGAGCACGACCGCAATCGCAAAGCCGGCAAACAGCCGGATCAGGGTTGCCACGATCTCCTGCTGAAAGGTCCAGGTCACGAGCTGCTGGAGCAACCGGCTGAAGACAAATCCGGGCGGCGGCAGCAGGACCGCAGGCGCAAAGCCGAATGACACCAGGCCTTGCCAAACCGCGATCACCAGCACGATTGGCGCAACACCAAGAAAGACATTTGATGGGAGAATACGCGGCGTCATGAGAAGCTCAACGGCATGTCGAACTGAGGTTCGGACCAGCGCACGAGCCTGGCGCGGACCCGCTCGAAGATCGCGTCGAGGCAGATGCCCATCGCCCCCACGATGATGATCATCGCGAAGACCGTGTCGTACTGGCCCATGTCGAGCGCATTGAACAGGATGTTCCCGGCGCCGGACTGACGGGCGATCATCTCGCTGGTGATCATCGTGATCAGCGCCAGCACCAAACCCGTGCGGCACCCGGTCAGGACCTCCGGCAGTGCCGCCGGCAATACGATCCGGACCAGTCGTTGCAGGGGCGAAAGCCCCATGGCCGCGCCTGACCACAACATCTTCTCTTCGACCGCCCTGGCGCCCTCGAAGCTATGATAGATCACGGGCAGGCTGACGCCGAGGAAGATCACCAGCGTCTTCGCGATATCGCCGACCCCCAGCCACAGCATGATGATCGGCATCAGGGCCGCCTTTGGCACCGGGTAGATCACCATCAGAAGCGGATTGAAGAAGGCCGCAACCGCACGGCTGCGTCCCATCAGCAGGCCGAGAGGAATCGAAACAAGCACTGCAACACCGAACCCGATTGCCATGCGGCGGAGCGAGGCCAGGATGTTGATCAGCGACTCCTTGTCGCCGAGAATCTCCGGAATCACCCGGATCGCCTCGATCGCCGTCGGGAAGCTGTCGTTCTTCAGCGCCAGYGAGGCAACCTGCCATATCGCCAGCAGCCCGATGCAGGCGAACACCGGGGCAGCACGCCTGGCGGAGGCAGCCAGCAATGTCATGACGGCGATCCGGTCTCGTCGACCTCGTCGAACATGCGCTCGATGTCGACGACGTACTTCTGGTAGCGCGGATCGAGCAACAGCTCGTTGCGGCGGCGCGGCCGCGGCAGATCGATGTCGATCACCTGCCGGATGCGGCCGGGCGATTTCGACATCATCACGACCTTGTCCGACAGGAAGACGGCCTCATCGACCGAATGGGTGACGAACAGCACCGTCTTGCGGTCGCGCTCCCAAATGTTCAGGAGATCGTTCTGCAAGCGTGTCCGGGTGTGAGCGTCCAGCGCGCCGAACGGTTCGTCCATCAACAGGACTTCGGGATGGTACGCGAGCGTTCGGGCCAGTGCCACGCGCTGCTTCATGCCGCCCGACAGCTCCTTGGGATAGAAGTTCTCGTAGCCTTTGAGGCCGACCATCTCGATCAGCGCCCGGCTCTGCGCTTCGGCCTCAGGCGTCCGCACGCCCTGCTGACGCGGCCCGTACATCACATTGCCCAGCACGGTTTTCCAGGGGAAGAGCGCAAACTCCTGGAATACTGGTCCGCGATCCGGACCGGGTCCTGTGATCGCCTGTCCCTTGATCTTCGCCGCGCCACTGGTCGGGCTGACGAAGCCCCCGACGATGTAGAGCAGTGTCGACTTGCCACAGCCCGACGGACCAAGGATGGAGACGAAGGCGCCCTCGTCGATCGTCAGCGAGATGTCCGATAGCGCCAAATGATCCTTGCGCGCCGAGGTCTGGAAAACCTGCGAGACGCGGTCGATCTCGATGATCGCAGATGCCGGCTTTTGCGACGTCACCGGTCTCACCCATTCGCTCGATCTCGAAGGCACTACCTTCATCCCGTCTCTCACTTCACTCGCGCATAAACGTCGCGCAACCTGTCTGCTGAATGTCCTCCATCAGCGGAATGAGCTTAGCAAGAAACTTGCCAGACAGGTGGCGGTTCTCGCACAGGTACGCCGCGTCATTCGAACCAGGGCCATTCTGCCGGCCCCTCATGGGTAACCGCTCCGCCCGGCGCCTGGCCAACCAGTCGCGCATATTTTGCGAGCGCGCCTGCGCGGTGACGCGGCGGGCGCGGCTTCCAATCACGTCGGCGCGCCGCGAGCTCCTGCTCGTCGACCAGCATATCCATCCGCCGGTTTGCAGCATCAATCCGGATTCTGTCGCCGTCGCGAACAAGGGCCAACGGACCGCCAACGAATGCTTCGGGGGACACGTAGCCGATGCACATGCCGCGGGTCGCTCCGGAGAACCGCCCGTCAGTGATCAGGGCCACCTTTTCGCCCATGCCCTGTCCGTAGATCAGCGCGGTGACGCCGAGCATCTCGCGCATGCCGGGGCCGCCGACCGGCCCCTCGTTGCGGATCACCAGAACCTCACCTGCCTTGTAGCTGCGGTCACGAAYCGCTGCGACACAGGCCTCCTCGTCTTCGAAAACGCGCGCGACGCCCTCGAAGAACTGGCTCTTCAAACCTGCGACCTTGATGACCGCACCGTCCGGACAGAGGTTGCCCTTCAGCACCGCAACACCGCCATCCGGCATGATCGGCGCACTTGCCGCGTAGACGACCTCACCGTCCGGCGCGTTGGCCCCGCCATATTCTTCGGCAAGCGTGCGGCCAGTGATGRTGATGCAGTTACCATCGATGTGACCACTTTGAATCAGCTCCTGGATCACCACGGCGGCGCCACCCATATCGTAGACATCCTTGGCCGTGTATTTGCCTCCGGGCCGCAGGTTTCCGATCAGCGGCGTCCTGGCAAAGACCTCGCCGACATCATCGATCGAGAATGCGATGCCGGCCTCGTTCGCGATGGCCGGCAGATGCAGCGCGGCGTTGGTCGAACCACCCGTAGCAGCGACGATCGCTGCGCCGTTCTCCAGTGATTTCCGCGTCACGATGTCGCGAGGCAGCGGCCCGCCGCGTTCCAGCATTTCCATGATCAACCGCCCGGCGCGTCGCGAGATCTGCGCGCGTTCGGCGTAGACACCGGGCACCATCGAGACGTTGGGAATGGTGAGCCCCATCGCCTCCGACACCATTCCCATGGTGTTCGCAGTAAACTGGCCGGCGCAGGCACCGATCGTAGGCAGGCAGGCGCGCTCGATCCGCTCCAGCGTGGCGCCGTCGATCGCTCCGGTCATGAAGCTGCCGACAGCCTCGTAGGAGTCGAGCACGGTCAAGGTTCGCCCGTCCACGCGCCCGGGCAGGGAACTGCCGCCATAGATGAAAATGGACGGGACGTTGCAACGAACCATGCCCATTATCACGCCGGGAAGCGTCTTGTCGCATCCGCCGTATCCGATCAGCGCGTCATAGGCGAGACCATGAACGACAGCCTCGATCGAGTCGGCGATCAGCTCGCGAGAAAAGAGAGAGAACTTCATTCCCTCGTGATTCATGCTGATCCCGTCGGAGACCGACACGGTCGAGAATTCGCGCGGCGTGCCGCCGGCCTCCTCGATGCCCGTCTTGGCTGCGGCCACCTGGAAATCGTGGGTCATGTTGCAGGGCGTCTGCTCGCCCTTCATGCTGACAACGCCAACCATCGGCTTGGCAATTGCCGCATCGTCCAGTCCCATCGCGCGCATGAATGCGCGGTGGGGGGCCCGGTCGAGGCCGTCAGTCGTTATCCGTGATCGCAACTTCTTCATACTTGCATCATCTTCGTGCGATGTCCCGCACGCGGCGGGACATCGCTATGCATCACTCAAAAAAGGCGGCGCGAACACTTATTGCAACGGTGCGACGATCGTCGGATGCTTGAACTGCGCGACGTCCAGCTTCGGCAGCATTCCTGTCTCTGCGTAGATGTCCAGCATCTTCTGGATCGCCGGGAAGTTCGGCGCCGCACCCGGATCACGACCGAAGTCGTTGTCCTTGAGCAGGTAGGTCTCGAGCACAGGAACAGGCGCCTTCAGCACCTCGGACACGACCTTGAGGGTCTCTTCGCGGTTCGCCAGCGCTTTCTTCATGCCCGAAGTGATGTCGCGGACATAGGCTGTGACCAACTCCGGGTTCTTGTCGACGAAATCGGCGCGGCAGGCTTCCAGGATGTGCACGATGTTCGGCATCGCTTGGGACAGCGAGAACAGTTTCCTTGTGCCGCCCTTCGCTTCTGCGCGTGCGGCAAACGGCTGGTTCATGTTGACCGCGTCGACGCGGCCCTGGCGCAATGCGTCCTCGGAGACGGCAAAGCCGACCTCGACCAGCTTGATATCCTTGGCCGGATCGACGCCATTCTGCTTCAGGAGCAGATTGAAAGGCCCTTGCGTGCCGCCACCGATCACGGAAATACCGACGGTTTTGCCCTTGAGATCGGCAATGGTCTTGATCGGCGAGTCATCCATGACAGCCCAGTAGACCGAGAAACCGCCGGGCTTCTCGAAGACGTGCTGAGCCACGATGTAAGCCTTGAGATTGCCGCCGACCACACCGTTGGAGAGCGACAGCGGCGCCTGCGTCGCGCAATCCAGTGCGCCAGCCGCCAATGCCTGCGTCATCGGCGCTGTACCCTGAAATTGGGTCCATTCGATGTTGTAGGTCTTGCCGAGATTGGGGAATTCGGCCGGCCTGCGCATCATCCAGTACTTGGATTCCTCGGCCGGGATGGTCCATCCGACGCGGATCGTCTGCTGCGCCCGTGAGGGGCTTGCGCCCGCAATCAAGGCCGCCATCGCCCCCGTTGCCAGCATCAACCTCGAAACCGCTCGCATCGCGCCCACTCCATTGCTCCGGCGCCGACCGGCGCCACCCAACCCGACCGGTCCAAATGTTTCATGGTTCAAACAATCAGGCAAGCCATGCGGGCGGCCGGGTTTCGCCGCGGGATGCGCCATGTATGGTAAGGCGGCGGTCGCGCGCCGTCGTGCTGCGACAGGAGGAGGCAACCTATGGCTGATGCGAGCAAGGCAAACCCGCAAGGCGTCGAGCGGTTCGGCTATCTCGGCCTTGGACTCATGGGAACGCCCATGACCCGGCGCCTGCTCAAGGCCGGCTATCAGGTCAGTGTCTGGAACCGATCAGAAGGCAAGGTCGCTCCACTCGTCGAAGCCGGCGCAAGGCATGGAGCCAGCCCCCGCGACATTATGGCAGGCTCGGACATCGTCTTCATGTGCGTGACGGACGCCGCGGCCGTGGAGGAGGTGATTTTCGGGGCCGAAGGTCTTTCGATGGCTCCCGGCGCAGGCAAGCTCGTCGTCGACTTCTCGTCAATCCATCCCGACGCCGCGCGCGACCTCGCAACACGACTGAAAGCTGCGAACGGCGCGGGCTGGATCGATGCACCGGTGTCCGGCGGCACCAAGGGCGCCGAGGAAGGCACGCTTGCCATCATGGCCGGCGGGGATGCTGCCGACATCGAGAGAGTGCGGCCCTATGTGCTGGCTATGGCCCGAAGGTTCACTCACATGGGCCCCACCGGCGCCGGCCAGACTGCAAAACTCTGTAACCAGGTGATCGTCGGATGCGCGATGGCCGTTCTCGCGGAAGCAACGCGCCTTGCCGTGAACGCCGGAATCGACGCCAATCGGCTGCCCGAAGCGCTCGCGGGCGGATTTGCGGATTCGATCCCACTTCAGCTGTTCGTGCCGAGGATGGTCCAGGGCATTCACTCACCGCCGCTCGGCCATATCGCCACGATGCTCAAGGACCTCGATACGGTTGCCGATGTCGCGCAGACGACGTCGACACCGGTGCCAATGGCTACGCTTGCGGGACAGCTCTTCAGACTGGCCAAAGCCGCGCGAGGCGCGGATGCCGACGCACTGGAGATCTACAAGCTTTCAGCGGCAGAGCATTGAGCCACCGGGCGCGACCTGAAACGCGTTACGGTGTCTTCTTGCGTTCATCGTCGGCCAGGAACCGGCCATACGTCCCGCGTGCAAACAGCAACGCATCCTTGGCATTGTAGGCATAGGCTTCGACCGCACCCAGAAAGATCACGTGATCGCCGCCATAATAGCGATTGACGGAGCGGCATTGAAAATTGGCGACGCTCTCGGCAAGTACGGGAGCGTCGCCGAGCCCCGGCGTCCAGTCGATGCCAGCGAATTTATCGTCGGACGATTTCGCGAACCTGTTTGCGAGCGCCTGTTGCGAAGCGCTGAGCACATGAACGGCAAAATGGCTTGCGTTCTGAAACACCGCCAGGCTCGAAGAGTAAACTCCGAGGCTCCAGAGAACGAGTGGCGGATTCAAGGAGACCGATGCAAAGGAATTGCAGGTGATGCCATAGGGCTTCCCATCAGGAGCTGCGGCGGTGATGATCGTTACGCCTGTTCCGTAAGTGCCGAGCGCGGTGCGAAACTCGCGGGGGTCAATCGACGAGCTGTCGCTTGCGAGTTCGTTGGCTGGATCGGGAACGGCCGGCTGCTTCGGCAGATCATTCATCGGCCGGCCTCACAGCGTGAGATTCTCGGACGGCAGGCCCAGTGCCACGCGTCCATAATTGGTTCCGGCCGCATCAAAATTGAATGCGAGATGCGAGTTGATCGCGTGCGCATCGCGAAACTGCCGCTGCAACACGCCCGCCGTGAAGAGCCCGCGCGCCCCGCTCGCCGAAAATAGCATTGAGACCGCGTCGGTACATAGATTGACCGAGAAAGCACCGTCACGTCGGTACCTGGTCTTGGTCGCCATGTCCGGAATGTGGCTGCGTCGTGCATCCTCCATGGCATCGATACAGGCCGAACGCATGATCCGACGCGCGGCATCGATCTTGGCCGAGGCCTCCGCGATTTTGATCTGCGTGCTTTGGAAGTCGCTCAGCTTGGCGCGGTTGTAGGTGGAAATGCGATGACGGACGACCTCGATATAGTCGTTCAGGCACGCCTGCGCATTCCCCAGCGCGACGCCGGACAGGACGTAGGGAAACAGCGAGAACACGGGTAGCGCGTATAACGGATTGGGATTGACCTTGCTCCCAGGCGTCCGGCCGCCGGCAAGCTCACCGACGGCAACCGTCATATGGTCGGCCACGAAGGCCTCCCTGACCTCCACGTCGCAAGACCCCGTACCGCGCAATCCCGAGACATTCCAGGTGTCGAGTACCTTGTAGTCATGCTTCGGAAGCAAGAAGATCCGGTACTCGATCCCGTCTGCTTCATCATCAGAGGAAACCACGCTTGCAAGCATGTTCCATTCGCAGGACGCAACGCCTGAGGAGAATGGCCAGCTTCCGTGCAATTGGTATCCGCCCTGGACCCTCGTGGCGCGGCCCGCAGGAAAGATGAATGAGGATGCAATCAGCGTATCCGGATCGCGGCCCCAGACCAGATCCTGCGCCTCTTGCTCGAACATGCCGAGCATCCAGTGATGGCTCGCCAGATTGGCGAGATTCCAGGCGGCGGACGCGTCCGCTTGTCCGAGCAGATCGGCGCAATCAATCAGGGCGACATAGTCGAGCTCGGCACCGCCAATGCGCTTGGGCTGGAGCATCCGGAACAGGCCGGCGTCGTGCAGATCCCGTTCGGTCTCGGGCGGAAGGTAGCGCAGCTCTTCGGTTCGGGTTGCCCGCTCTCGCAGTCGTGGCACGAGCGCCCGAGCCTTCGCGATCATTGCCGCATAGGCGCGTTCGCCGGATTCCGGCCCCGCGGGCTGGCCCACGCTCGGGTCTTGACCAGGCGCCATTCGTATCCCTCGCTTTCCCACATTTATGCGGCGGGAACCTCGCCAAATCAAGCCGATGCGATGCTAGCACCGCGTCTTCGCCCCAGGGCTGCCTTGATAAGGATGCGATGCCGCGAACGGCCGCATCGCGAGGCAGAGGTCGGCGCGCCGCAATGCCCGCCCCTCAAGGTTAACCACCCGGGCTCAAACCGAGGGCTTGCCTGATCCAAAGACGCCCCTTTGGGTGAGCTCCGCGATCCGGCGCTGGTCGTAACCTAGCGTGTCACGCAAGACGTTCTCGGTATGCTCGCCCAACAGAGGCGCTGCAACGGGATCGATAGCGCCGGTCAGGCTCATGGTAATCGGGGTTTCGATGTTGGGGACCCAGTCCGCCGTAGGATGCGGAATCCGGCTCAACCGATGGCGGTCACGGGCCTCGGGTGCGTTAAAGCCCTCTTCGACGGTGCGGAGATAGCCGACCGGAATATTGGCCAGCTTCATTTTCGCCATCCAGCTCTCAAGAGTATCGCTTGCAAAGACCTCCGCAATGGCCGCCCGCAAGAGCTCCTTGTTCTCGGAGCGCGCTTTGCGCGTCGCAAATTGCGGATCGGTGATGAGATCGGGCCGGTTCAGCACCTCGACGACCAGCCGGCGATAGAGCCGGTCGTTGGCGCAGGCCATGTAAAGCGGTCCATCGGAGGCCTCGTAGACGCCGACAGTGGGAGACCCGCTCGGCGAGTTGCCGAACCGTCCGGGGTTCTCACCGTTGATCAGATAGGCCATGCCGTAGAAGCTCGTCATCGCCATGGCAATGTCGAACAGGGCCACCTCGACATGCTGGCCACGGCCCAGCCGATCGCGCGCCAGCAGGGCCAGAAGGATAGCGTTACAGGCCGTCATTCCCGTCGCGATATCCACGATGGGCGGGCCGGTGCGGACTGGAGGACCGTCGGCAAATCCGTTGAGCGACATGAAGCCGCTTTCCGCCTGCGTGATCGGATCAAAACCGGGACGCGAAGCGAACGGCCCGGTGCGCCCGTAGGCAGAAATCGAGCAATAGACCAGCCGAGGATTGAGCGGCGCGACCGCTTCGTAGTCGAGGCCGAATTTCTTCATGACCCCGCTCGAGAAATTCTCGACGACCACGTCGGCGTTGCGGATCAGATCCAGTGCGATCTCGCGGGCTTCGGGCACGGCAAGATCGAGCGCGATACCGCGCTTGTTGCGGTTCAGGCTGAGATAAGCGGCGCTCTCGCCGCCGGTTTCGGCGTGTTCATACGCGCGCGTGTCGTCGCCGCCGTCCGGGTTCTCGATCTTGATGACACGCGCGCCGAAATCGGCGAGCGTCTGTGTGCAGGCCGGGCCGGCAACCACGCGGGTGAAATCGACGACCAGCAGACCATCGAGCGGCGGAGGCCCCCCCGTGACTCGCGACGAACGTTCCGGCAATTGAGGCTTGGTGGACATCGATGGTGCTCCCTTACATCGGCTTATGGTCGCCGAATTTCCTGCAGGAGCAAACTTAAAGCCCGGCGCCACCAACTCCGCAAGTGCTTCGGCCACATCGCCTGAAAACGCAAAAAGGGCCCGGCAGCCGTCAAGCTGCCGGGCCTCTCGACATCTTGGGCGCGCAAGGCGGCACCGCGTCTCGCGCGCGCCGTTCTACGCCACGAACGCCGCGTTCCGCATCACGGGAAACGCCGGCGCCCCCAACTCAGCGCAGCCGTTTTCGCCAATAAAGCGTATGCGACCAGGCCCACGGTACCTCGGGCTCATAGAGCCGATAGCCAGCCTGGATGAAATTATTGGCAGATTTCGCTTCCGACCCATTGCACGATCCAGATCGCGAATGCATCCGCCGCGGCTCCCGCGCCGCCGATGTCGATGAAGGCGCGAAGCGGCAAGAGCGGATCCGCCGCAACCTTTCCGATCCGTCCCTGTGCGCGCGCTTCGGAGAGAAGCGAGGCGAAATAGGCGCCCTCGAAGGCACGCGCATACTCGCCCTCCCAGATGTGGTCGTAGCGCTCCGGATAGAGTTTCTGGTCGAGCAACCGCTCCTCCTCGAGCACATCAGGAAACCAGGGATTGTCGCGCCAGTTCGCCTTCACCACGACGGCCCCGTCGGGCCGGCGCCCGCGCAGAAAATCGTCGATCGCGTCGCTCTTGCGACGCGGATTCCAGCTCGCCCAGAGTTCAGAGTCCTTGGCGCGGATCGTCGGCCGCAGCAGCGCGAGGCTGCGCGCGCTCAAGGATTGCGCCTCGTCGATCCAGGCAATACGAAATCCCTCCAGTGATTTGATCGAGTCCGCCGTGTGATCCTGAAGCCCGCGGAAGATGATGAGCCCGTCGCCGGGCGTCTCGATCTTGTCGCTGAAGAACTTGAAACCGTGGCCGAGGCCGAGGCTGGCGATCTTGCCCTCGATCAGCCGCTTGGAAGAATGCGCCAGCGTCCGCTGCGCCTCGCGGATGCAGACCGCGAGCGTGCCGCGCTCGGCCTGGCAGGTCTCGACGAGAAGCTCGCCGAAGAAATGCGACTTGCCCGAGCCGCGCCCGCCGTAGACGCCCTTGTAGCGCGCCGGCTTCAGCAGCTGCTCGAAGATCTTGGCGGTCGGAATTTTCAGGATGGACAATGGATGCGCTCGCTCGCCCTAAGGCAGGCCGGTGCGCCTGCGCCACATCGCGGACCTGCCCTCGTTGTTTGGTACATCGGGTTGTCCCTGCGGAGCTTGATTGAAGCCAGGCGCGCTGAAGGTTGACATGGTCTGTGACGATTACAATCTGGCGCAAAACCTCAACCCGCGCGACCCCAACTGGGCGAACAGACAATTCAACGAGGTCATGTTCATCAAACGGCTCGATGCGGCGGCGATCGCGGTGGATGCCGATTTCGAGGAACGTTGCTTGAAATTCAGCGACACGGTCGTTTCGTTCGCCAGAAGATCAATCGTTACTGCCTCGAACAAGTGCGATATCCACCGCACGCGTGTTCAACTCCCGGACACCGTCAGGATCGGCGCCGATTGCACATTGCAGCCGGCTTCGAACGGGGACGCTGTCGGCGTACAGAATGTGGACACCACTCCAGACCGCGAGAACCTGATGTTCAAGAAGATCGACGACAAGACCGTCATTCTCTGGATCATCAACAACGGACACTTCACTGGCGATGGCCGAAAGCTGTCCTATTGCAGCGACCAGGTGCAGCGCGCCGATGCCGGACAACGCCGGGCCGGTAAGCAGACAAAGAATTAGCCCGAAGGCATCAGAACGAAAAACCCGCGCCGGACTGCGTCCGCGCGGGCAACACCAACTTCTGTCGATGATGCCATTCTGCCAGTGTTTTGCCCGACGGGTCAACGGTCATCGAGGCGAGATTGCAGATCGAGCTCTCCGCTGTCGCGAGCATCGACACCGGCGTCGCCCTCACCAGCACTTCCCGGATGCACGATGACGCGCTCGATCCGCTGAATCAGTTCCAGCATTCCGCCCTCGCCGTTCTCGACCGGCTGTGCCGCCTTGCCCCAGCCGCGATCGAGGATCGCATTGGCGGCCGAGAGTCGGGCCGCCGGCGTCGCGTCATCGCTGCGCATGATGCCGACGAGCACCCTGATCGCCGTCCTGGTGTGGCTGCGCGCGAGCGAGCGGATCTCAGTCAGGGTGCGCGCGTTGGACGTCTTCCTTCGCGCCGGCAAACGCGCCGGTGCACGCTCGAGCTCGCCTTCGGTCTCCCCGCTCACGAAAACGTCTCCCACAGCACGATTGCAACCAGGCCCGCGAGCGCGAGCGATATCAGGTAGGCGGTCATCGTCTCTCCACGAAAAAAGAAATGTGCGGCAGATCGCATGACGAGACGCGATCGTTTCGGGCGCGAACCCTATCTCCGTGGGTTCCGGAGACCGCGGCGGCGCGAGCAACTGGCCCAGCGCCGCGGGCCGGCACGTTCGCGCGTGCACGGCCAGCAATGGTTCGGACGACGGCGCGCCGATCGGCGCTCCAGGTTTGTCGAGTGCGTGGCCGCAATGCGTTGCCGCCGTCCGATTCCGAAATCGAGAACGAAAAAACCCGCGGCGGATGCTCTCCGCGCGGGTCGATCAAACTCGTCTCGATGATGTCATTCTGCCGGTGTTTTGCCCGACGAGTCAAATCCTGTGTTGAGCGAGATTGTCGTCACACCAAGCGGACATGAAAAAACCCGCCGCAGATCGCTCCGCGCGGGCTGAGCCAAACTCGTTTCGATGATGGCATTCTGCCAGTGTCTTGCCCGACGTGTCAATCGAGCGCGAAAGAGGACAACCTCCCACTTAGATATGTGGTGCGCAAGGGGCTTGCTTCAAGTCCCCGACCTTCGCGTAGAACCCCGACCCGAACAACAAGTCAGGGGATCACGACATGCCCGTACTGCTTCCGACATCCCGCTCGCGTGGCCGGACCGAGCGAACCCGCGCCGGGAACCCGGCTCCGACCGATCATGCCGTGGTGATCGCCGGCGGCGGCCCGACCGGCCTGATGCTGGCCGCCGAGCTCGCGCTCGCGGATGTCGATGTCGCCATCGTCGAGCGGCGCGCGGATCAGGACCTCGTCGGCACACGCGCCGGCGGGTTGCACGCGCGCAGCATCGAGATCCTCGATCAGCGCGGCGTCGCGGATCGCTTCCTGCGCGAAGGGCAAGTCACGCAGCTCGCCGGCTTTGCCTGGACCAGGCTCGACATCAGCGACCTCCCCACCCGCCACGCTTACGGACTGGCGCTGCAGCAGAGCCACATCGAGCGCATCCTGGCTGGGTGGGTCGAGGAACTCGCGGTCCCGATCTACCGGAACTTCGAGGTCACGGGCTTCGTTCAGGACGAGGCCGGCGTCGATGTCGTGCTGTCCGGCGGCGAGACGTTGCGGGCGAACTATCTGGTCGGCTGCGACGGCGGCCGCAGCCTGGTGCGCAAGACCGCCGGCATCGACTTCGTCGGCTCCGGTCCGACGCTCAGCAACCTCATGGCCGAGGTCGAGATGAGCGAGGAGCCGGCCTGGGGCCTGCGTCACGACGCGCTCGGCTTTCATGGCCTCAGCAAGACGGAGAGCGGGCGCGTGCTGGTCGTGGTGACGGAAGCAACGCTCGCGCGCAGTGGCGAGCCCACGCCATCCGATCTCAGCGAGGCCCTCGTCGCCGTCTACGGCTCCGATTTCGGTCTCAAGAATCCCGCCTGGATCTCCCGTTTCACCGATGCGGCACGGCAGGCCTTATCCTATCGCAGGGAACGCGTGCTGCTCGCCGGCGATGCCGCGCATATCCATCACTCCGTCGGTGGACAGGGCCTCAACACCGGCGTGCAGGATGCTGTCAATCTCGGCTGGAAGCTGGCGCAGGTCGTCAACGGCATTTCGCCGGGCAGCCTGCTCGACAGCTACCATGCCGAACGCCATCCCGTCGCCGCGCGCGTGCTGCGCAACACCATGGCGCAAATCGCCCTGCTCCGCCGCGGCGACGACGGCCTCAAGGCCGCGCGCGAGGTGGTGTCCGACCTGCTCGGCTTGGACGAACCGCGCAAGCGCTTTGGCGCGATGATGAGCGGCCTCGACATTCGCTATGATCTCGGCGAAGGCCATCCGCTGCTCGGGCGCCGCATGCCCGATCTCGACCTCGTCACACCAGGCGGTTCGCAAAGACTGTTCACCCAGCTGCACGGCGCGCGTCCCCTGCTGCTGAATTTTGACAAGCCGGGCTGCATCGACATCGCCCCCTGGGCCGATCGCATCAGTGTCGCCGACACCAGCTACGAGGGCCCCTGGGAGCTTCCGGCGATCGGGCCGGTCGCAGCGCCAAAAGCCGTATTGGTGCGGCCCGACGGACATGTGGCGTGGGCGGGCGACGCGAGCCAGCGCGGCCTTGCGGATGCGCTGACACTATGGTTTGGGCCGCCCGTCGCGACATAGCAAACCGAACTCATCCGCCCCCTCGAAACGAACAAAGCCCGCGGCATCCCCGCGGGCTTGATCCAAATTCATTTCGATGATGCCATTCTGCCAGTGTCTTGCCCGACGTGTCAAACAATCAGACCTCTACCAGTCTCAGAATGCCTCATCGAGCGCCTACGGTCTCTTCGAACGACGGCGTCGAAATCGTGAAAACTCGGTGACAACGAATTTTCTAGCAGTTGGAAAAAAGCCGAAAATCGCCGCCAAAGGTGTCACCAAGGCGGCCACCGCAACGACGACCCCACTGGCATCTGCGAGATATGCCTTGATCCTTTGGATGATCGTCACTTGAATCTCGATTGTCTCCCGCAGGGAGTCAATCTGGACCCGCTGTTTGTCTGCGCCCATGTAGATGTTCGCAGCAACTTCAATCGTTATTGTTTTCGTCCCCGTAGCTGTGGGGGTTAACTTCCAATTCCATTCAACCGCGTGTGCGGCGGTCGCGGTTCGCGCTTGAGGGCCGTTTGGATATATTCCCAGATCTTCCCCGGAGAGGGTGGCTTCGACAGATTGGGCAAAAGGCCTCTCCTCAACCCGTGTGATCGCGCCTGAGACTCCAACAAAACTCGCTGCTTGACGCTCGTCGGTTTGAAGGATCAATCGAAGCGTAAATTCGTCACCCAAGTTCACTATTTTGGGCCAGTTGAAGGAGTAAGTTCCGGTAGCAAGATTTCTGACTATTTCATCCAGATCGGTACAAGGCCCGTTACCAACCACGACACCGCGACGCATTAGCCTCTGACGACAATCTGCAAGAAGCTCCGCGCTGATCTCTTCGCGCAACTTCTTGCCTTCAGCTTCCAATTGCTGAAGGCGTGCGTTCAGCGTGGCTGGGTCGAAGGTGCTCGCGCTAGGGCCGCCGCGGCCCTCGCTCCCAAATCCCATAAAACCAGGTCCAGTCGGAGATGTCGGAGGCGCTCTACCAGACTTCAAGCTCTCCAATTGGCTCTCTACTAATGATTGGCGAGACTTCAGATATCCAAGGCGAGGATTGATCGGCTGGGCTGAATTGAGGAATGCATAGTCAGGCGGACTCCCAATGATCTTCCGCTCTACATTCGGATTCTGCCGCTCCACTTCCGCCGAGCGCCAGGCGTCATCCAAGAGACGTACGCACGCGACTATCGCCGCCACAAGTAAGCAGGCCAACCACATGCGCCGCAGCACCAGCACGACCATCGCTCCAGCAAAGGTATAACAATATAATGGCTAGTAGCATGGCCGACCCAAGATGAATTGCCAAGTGGCTTCAATCTGGAGGTGAATCAGGGTCACTGCGGCGGTTTTCCATGCCCACGACGGGCGATTGGCGTGTGCCGTCCGGCGCCAGTCATCCGCGATGCAGGCAATGGCGAACGCGAGCTGGTGATGATGCGATGGGGCATGCCGCCACCGCCACGCACCGGAGGAACGTGCTCAGTGACTACCTATTTCCCAGAGTGAAGGGAAAGCCGGGGTCCATCTTCGACCACGATGATTGATGCGGGCGCGCCGGCGGGCGATGCCGAAGCACCGTCCGCACCGGCGCCTTGGGCAGCATGTGCGGCGAGCGACTTAAAGTGGAGCGGGAGGGCTAAACCCCGTCCTCACTCCTCCGCCAGCTTCCGCTCGATATAAGCATCCACCGTTTCGGCGAACGAACGCTGCACGCCGACGGCGAGGTCGTGCTGGTCGAGCGCATCGCGCTGGAGCACGCGCAGGCCGCGCCCGCGGGCGCTGACCGGCGCCGTGTTGAGATATTGATCGATGGCGCCCTTGGCGATCGGGATGGCCTTCGGATCTCCCCTCGCGATCAGGAGCCGCAAGAGGCTCTGGCATTCGGCCAAGCCGGGCATGGGATCAGCGCCTTCAGCCTTGCCGCGATTTCGGCTTCGGCCGCTTGACCGGCTGGGTGTGGGTGCCGAACAGCGCCAGCAGGAACGCGACTTCTTCCTTCGAACCGATCTGGATCATGATTGTCTCCTTTTCGCTTGGTTGGTCGAGGCCGGCGGAAAAGGAGTTCAGGACAATCGGGTTTCAGGATTGTTTCAGGCGTGTTTCGTCGGCGCTGTCACGTTACAGATGGCCGCCTGGAGACAAAGCGCATACCCGCCCGTCTGCCACCACGTCCGCCAGGGACCAAGGGCGGACCATCTGACCTAATTCATGAACAGAAGCAGAGCCCAGCTGTGGTGGGCTAGGCTCTCGTTCAGCGATTGATGGCCGCCTCGACAACCATCTTTACGGCGACATCGGGTTCAGGATCATTTGATTTCCCAGGACGTGTTGTGCGGGATGTCCATCGCAAAATAATCGCCAGAGCCAGCCAACGCAGGCATAGCTATGCACGCAAATGGTTCGCTTCCGGTGATGCCCTTATACTTACCGGTGCCGCCGGTGATGATATGCGTTCCACAATCCATCTTCGGCTGGGCCTTGTCGAGGTCTCGAGTATCGAAGGTCGAGAAAATCTTGTCGCCGTCGCTGTCGGCGAGCACGCAAGCTCCGTCAATGTATTTCTTGTCTCCGGACGCGACGTTCAGCGCCACGCAGCGTGCTGACATCTTGTCCAGCATCTTCTCTCCCTTCATGTTTTGAGTGGTCCCGACCGCCTCCAGCGTAGTGGCCTTGCCGAGTTCGGCGGTGTCAATGCTCATCAAGGGTCGAAAAATAAAGTGCGTCACATAAGGAGTAGTCCCCTTCTTTTCAATCGGCTCTCCCGCGACAGCCGCGGGGGCAAAGGACACGAGCGCTGCAGCAAACGCCGTTGCTTTGGTGAGTCTCATCGCTGCGGTGAATGTGGGGACTCTGCGCACGTTGATGACGTTCATGAGTGCCTCCTTAGATCAAGCGGCGGTTCAGGTCTCCGCCGTGAACTGCCGCGAGTTGAAATCGACCTGCGTATGCTCTCTCCTGTCAAATCGAGTTGCACGCCGGCGCCGAGCGTCAACGTGATCATGCTTTCATGATGCTTCGCCTTGGACTGACGAAGTATGTGGGGATGGTGGCTCCAATCATCGGTTTTTACCTCAATACAAGGTTCGACCGAACGACCTGGAATATAAGCATAATAGCATGGAACGCGGCGGACGTCAGCGTCATGCCCAGAAAACGCAGCGCACCGTCAGCCATCCTGACCGAATGCGCTATGCAAAATGCAATTCTCCTGCTGTTCGGATGAAGCACGGTGCACATGGGTGCAGCGACTCTGTGCCGCTCTTCATGCTTTGCGTCGTTCCGCTTGCAACTCAGGAGGTGAGCATTGAGTGACGTCGATTTCCGCAGCCACCAATATCTGTAATATCCGCTGTGGGTCAAAGCTGGCGTCGCAGTCGCAACGGCCAAGTCCGCAAGTGTGGGAAGCGGCCACGCGGGCCTCTTTGGAAAGGCCCGATGCTGCCATCATGCCAGTGTTTTGCCCGACGGAGCAACTTTGTTCAAATGCAGAAATGAAATCTCTTCGCGCCAGCGAAGGGACATGCTCTCCGCAAGGGCGCAATCGCGGGATTGCGGTGACAGTGCACTCAATCACCTGCTCGTCAGGCGCAAAACCTATTCGCAATAGCAAGTTAAGTGTACGGTCACCGTAATCAAAGAGGTGAGACAAACCGTCAACGATCGCGCTCTCACTGCCTCTGGATGATGCTGGGCGGGCTGGTTGGCTGCGGTGGCGACGCGTCTTGGACCTGCGCAAGGTAGGCCTTGTCGTAATACGCCAAGGCGAGGATATGCATGGCCCTCGCTTTTTCTGGGTCGGATTCTGCCAGTGCCATCCGGGACGCAATTTCGGCTTGCTTCAAATAGTACTCGGCGGTCGGCACGATGGTTTCTCCCCCAACGACGCCCTCTAACGCATGGAATTGCAACTTGTTCCCGGGATAGATTCAAATTTCCGAGGCGGGCTTACCTAATCTGCCCAGCGTCAAAAGCCGGCGTCGCAGTCGCAGAAGCGGCTGGGCTCTCTGGGAAATGCCCGATGTTGCCATCATGCCAGTGTTTTGCCCGACGGCGCAACTTTATTCAAATGCAGCAAATCGGATTTGGCGGAATGAAATCTGTTCGCGCCAGGATGGGACATGCCCTCCCATGAGGGCGCAACCGGAAAGGTTCGGAGAGAACGTCGATGTACTACGTCGCCGCCGCATTGCTGGGGTTGTCGGGACTGTTCTATTCCGCGAGCCATCACGAGCTCGGCCAGTTCGGCGCGGACGTGTGCCGCTACGGCGGCGCGTTCTGCGACAATCCCGTGGTCGTCTTCACCGGCGCGGCGCTGGCCGCGGCCTGGGGCATGTTCGTCAGCATCAAGTAGCCGGACGCCGCCTCACGTCTCGTTGTTCTCATAGCGCTCGCGCACGATGCTGTCGGCGACATGCCGCTCGGTGCGGCTGCGGTAGCGGTTGCGCAGCACGCCATAGATCAGCGCCGCCAGCAGGACGAAGGCGCCGATGAAGAAGACGGCTTCCAGGCCCCTCCGGCTATATCAGCTACACCGCGAGCTCCTTGCGGACGGCCGCGGCCGAATTGCCGACCTTGTCGACGGCCTTTTGCAACTCCTCTTTCGACACGCCGAGCGCATGGGTCCAGTATTTGACCTCGAAGGCCTCGTCCATGTTGATCTTGCTGCGGTCCGGCTGCGCGCGCTTCGTCAGATTGTCCATCGCCCAATTCCTCGCTTCCTGAAAACGGGAAACGTCGTCATCGGCACGCCGTTCCTAAATCCGGCCGGCGGCTTACGCCTCCAGCTTGCCGGGTCTCGCGGCGGCCGCTTCCTTGACGAGGGCCGAGATCGAATTGCCTGATTTCCGAAGCGCATCGGCGAACTGATCGGGCGACAGCTTAAGGCGCTTGCGCAAGGTCTTGACCTGCACCTTGTCGCTCAAGTCGAGCGAATTGCGAAGATTGACCGGCTTGAGCCTGTTCATGTGCGTCTCTGCTGCCGAAGGGATGGGGCCGAACTGCGACAAGGCGAACATGACGCGCCGCCGTCGCGATGGTGACCGTCCCGCGCCTCGCGAAGAGGCGTCGCCGCAAAGTCAACATGCGCGGTGAAGCGGCGTTCCTCCGCGTCCGGAATTATCGCTCAAAGGGAATGAACACCTCGCCGGTGCCGGGGAAGGCGTCAGCCCACCAGCGTGCGGTCCGTTTCGAACGGCGCTGCACAGGCGCAAAGGAAAAGCCCGCGACCGGTCACGGCGCGGGCTCGACGATGTCTGTGATGGTGCCACTCTGGAGATGTTTTGCCCGACGCGTCAAACAAGACGGCGCAGTATCGGCTTCGGCGGACGGCACGACGCCGGCCACCGCAGGAACTTTGCGGCCATGAACGCGCTTAAGATCTGGATTCTTAAGACTTGGATTCTTAGAGATCTGGATTCGCAATTCCGGAAGGTCCGCCCTGAAACAC
>NZ_JBFUES010000023.1:0-19553 GCF_056403875.1 Bradyrhizobium sp. P2_E8 | reverse complement strand
GTGTAGAAGCCACTCGGAAAGCGGTTGAGGAAGGCAGTCCATCCTTCACGCGTGCCAAGCTGGAGCGCCAGCTCGTAGTCGCGCCGGATTTCGCTGTCGGGGCTCGCCTGCGGCCCAGTCGTGACTGGTTTCGCTGCGACCAGCGGCACGTCGTCGCCGCCGAGCGAGCCGTAGACATAGGGCTCCTGCTTGTTGCCGGTGTTCTTCAAGACATCGTCGCGGACGAAGCGGAACGCCTTGCSCAGRTCGAGCCCCGGCGTCGGCAGSCGCTCGACSAGAGCYGCCGCGAAYGGACTGTTCTTGGAGTCGCCATCCGAGGCCGTCGAGCCCGCYTTSGCGGCGAARGCAATCATGGTGTTCGGGCTGGTCGGCTCGATCTTGGCGAGGCCGCGCCCGATGGCGCGCGCCGCAATCGTCCGCTTCATGGTTTTGGCGAACGGATTGTCGCGGCAGGCATCGAGAATGATGAGGCGGAGCTTCTTCGCGGGATCGAGCGCGAACAGCGCGCGGTCCAGAGCAATCGTCTCGTCGAGAACGTCGCTATCCCTCTCCAGCGTGGCGTCCGTGGGGATCAGATAGTTGATGCCATCAAGTTCGATGCCGTGACCGGCGTAATAGATCACGGCGACCTCGGCATCCTTCGTCTTGTCGCCAAAGTCACGCAGTGCCCTTCGCATCTCCGCGACATTGAGGTCGAGCTTGATGTCGACAGCATCGAAACCGGCCTTCTTGAACATGCCCCCGACCAAGGTGGCATCGTTCGCCGGGTTGGTGAGCCGGGCCACGCTCTTGTAGGCCGAATTGCCGATGACCAGCGCCACGCGCCGCTCGGCCATCGCCGGTTCACATCCAAGCCACAAACCAAAAATGATTAAGAGAAACCGAAGCGCGCCCATTACAGCCCCAAATCAAACGTGAGCAGCGTATTCGCAACCTGCCCAAAGGCAAGGCTAGGGTATGTGAGGTCGGTCACAAAGACGCTGTCAGCCAACGCGCTCAGGATTGGCACTTTGTCTATGTCAGCCAAGCCGTCAAACCCGGAAGTCCGCGGGTCCATGGTAGATGGTCTGCTCTGCCACTGTGAGCGGACATGACCGGATCTGCGGTTCAGGTCCGCGAAGGGCCATGAGCGGTCGTCCAACTTGCGGATAACAGCGAGTCACATTCGCTCGCTCAGGCTTGCGCGCCATGTCGGAGAATGGCGGCGGAAAGACCGTGGTATACGGGCTGGTCACCAATAGGTCGTAAGTTCGACCAAGTGCACAGCCGGATGTTGCGTTCCAAGTACTCCAACAATCACAAGGATAGCCAGCCCGAACATTATCTCGATCACACTGTTTCGGATCAGTTGATCAAGGGCGGTAGGCGATTGCCGGTTACCAGTGGAAGCGAGCCGCGGCGCCAAGCGAAAGCGGTTGATAGCAGCGAAAGCGAGCATCAGCACAAACATGGCCAATTTCAGTGTCAGCATGCGCCCATATTCGGTCGCGAGGAGCCCGTGGAGCGAGCCGACCAGAATGGCGGTGTTGGCGATACCGCTGAGGAGGAGAATTGTTACGCTGACGATGCCCAGTATCGAAAATCGTCGGACGGCGTTGCAGACGAGCGACATGTCGTCACGTACCTTAGTGGTCGCCAAGAAAATGATTAGCGACGCCAGACCGCCGATCCATGCCGCCGCGGTCACCAAATGCAGCACATCTGCAGTTAGATGCAGATAGCCAGTTGCGCCCACAGTCGAGCCCGCGTGGCCGGTCCATGCGAGGCTGCTCACAAACCCAGCCGCCGTCGCAAGCCCTATCCATTGCACGATAACTGCGCGGTCATAAACGAGGCAGACTGAGAGGCAGACCGCGAGACCTGCGCGAATGGTCGTCACCTCGCCAAACTGCGTTTCGTCGACGACCGTCGACAGCACGTCTGCGGTCAGAGCCTCGATGAGCGGAATGCCGCTCATCGAGGCTGTCTGCAGCAACAGCCAAATCGCGCCGGAGATCACGGCGAGGACGAGACACGCCCAGATAAATCGCCTAATCCGAGAAATGGCCGCCGCGGTGTGGTGCTGCAGGACAGGCGTAGCAATGAAGATGCCGAAAAATACGCTTCCGACCGTCATCGCTGTGGCCGCGAAGTGAACGGCGCGCGTCGCAATCAACGGAGCTCCTGCGGCGGACCAGTTCATCGCGATCGTATCTCTAGGGACCGACCTGGAAGGTGAAGCTTCCGTCCGTGGTGTGCGTGTCGACCGACAGCACGTGCCAGTTGACGTGGTAGGTGCCGGCCCCCGCGCCCTTCAGTGGCACCGACATCTGGTTGCCGCTGACGCGCGCCTTACCGGCGTCGACCCGTTGCCCGGATGGGCCGGTGACGGTCACCGAACTGAACGCGGGTTCGAGCTTCTGGGTGAAGGTGAGGGTTACCTCGCGCGGCGGGCTCGCGACCTTGTTGCCGACCCGGGGCTCGGCATGGTCGAGCATCGCATGCGCCCAGGCTTGGCCCGAGACGAGCAGGAGAAACACCGGCATGGCGGGAAGAAGTGGGGAAATTCGCATGGATCAATTCCTTGCAAACGGGCTGGCGGGCTGGACCGGACCACCGAAAATGGGCTTGCCGATGCCGCGCGGGTCGATGTCGTCGAGATACAAATGCAATTGAGCGATAAACCCGACATTGGTTCCGCTCTGTCGGTTGATCGGGATCAGCGCCTCGGCCGCTATCTGGAATTTGTTGCCGACCCAGATCACTCCGGGATTGATCGTCCCCGTCGTTGTCGTGCCCGAGGTCAGCGTGTTGCCCACCGGCGTCTGCAAGGTCACTTCGACGAGCGGGACCAGGTGATTGATGAAATCTGGCAGGCCGAGATCGATGACCGAGGATTTCAGATAGGGCATGCTGTACTGGATCGTCCCGCCCCAGTTCAGCACGCGCGGATGGAATTCGGTGTCGGCGGTCGATGCGCCTGTGTCCGGATCGATCCCGAACGTCGTGGTGAAATTCCTGCCCGGGATCGCATAGCCGACCTGGCCGGTTATCGCCACGGGCCGCAGCCACGAGACGGTGTCCGGCAGATCGCCAAAGCCTTTGCCGAAATAGATCGTCGGCGTGTAGGTGTTGAAGGGATCGGCGCCGACGCTTTGCGAGCCCGTGCCGCCCCACTCCACGTTCAGGCCAACCGACATCACGAACTCATGCACGGGGTCCTTAAACACGCGGTACTTGAAGGTCGTCTCCAGGTTCTGGAACCCGTTCGCTCCGGGAACGGTCGGATCGATCGGACCCAGGAAGGTGTAGGTCGAGCCGAACGAGATCGCAAAGTCCTCGGTGATCCGCTTGGAGAATTCGCCAGACACGTCCCGCTGCCGGACGGGCGGAACGTCGCCGGTCTTGAAACTGTCGAAGGTCGGTAGCGACAGCTCGTCATTGACGCCCGGATCATCGATGCCGAGTGTTGCCGGGAAGAAGCGATTGCCGACGATCTCGTGGGCATAGGCCCCCGAGTCCGGTCCAAGCAACGATCCAAGCGCGATGACGAGCCCAGCCACGCCCGCGCGCGCGCGATTGATAGACATGAAAGGTCCCCACAAGAATGAAGCACAATTCCGATGGCCGGTCGGCCGGAAGGCTCACGTCAGATGCGGGGGCGCGCGTGCCTGCGCGTTGGAGCCGTCATGCGAGACTACAACCGAGGCGGTCGCGGCGTGCCACGCCACGGATGCAGCTAGGCGAAGCGGCATCGCGAAGACTGCCTGTGGCGCATCAAGGGACGCGCTGGCCGGGGCGAGACAGCAGATCGAACAACTGGCGGCATGCGATGCGGGCGCGCCGGAGCGGTCACTCAGCCCCGTGCCGGCGGGCCCAGCATCGTGGCAGATCGCGGCCGTCTGCAAGGGGTCCGCCAGTGCTGCATCTGCGGCCCAACAGGCGGCAATCGGCGCCAGCACCTGCATCGCCAGTGCGAGCACGAGGATAGGAAGAAATGGTTCTAGCCATCGACGCATCGGTCCACCCTGGGGCAAGGCTATCGCAGGAGGGGGCCACGGTCGAGGCCGGTGGCCATTCTGAGCGCAGGCCGGGGGCTCCTCCCGACGATTTGGAGGGCATGTTGCGCGCCGGCAACGGGGCGCATAGTCACGCTCCCCGGCGCCGTTCTCCGCGCACTTCGTTTGATCGTGCTGCCGAGGTTGGCTGCGGCCAGCCGATACTTCTGCTTCGGGTCAAAAGCAGCGGTGGATGCCAAGTTAGATCGGCGTCCGGTTTGCCCCTGACAGCCGACATGACACGCGCTTAATCGACCTTCGGCTAAGGGCCACACTCGGAAGTCAGGCCGTCCGGCTCCTACGTCTGCCTTATCCTCGCGAACGGACATCGCCAGACGCATTCTTTGGGTATCCTGCTCGCCACGTCATAGCGGCGCAGCGCAACCGTCTTCGCTCTCTCGCACGAAGCAGCGTAGCTTGTCCGGCGTAGCGGCTTGCGAAGTCGGACGCTCAGTTCATCGCTTGGCTCGGCCAATCGGCTCTAAGCCGCCTGTACTTCCAGGAAACGCTCGGCGTAGTGGCAGGCGACGAGGCGGCCGTCGAGCGGGCGCAAGAGAGGTCGCTGCGTGCGGCAGAGATCCGTCACATAGGGACAGCGGGTCGAGAACACGCAGCCTTTCGGCGGATCGAGCGGCGAAGGCAATTCGCCCTTCGGAACGATGCGCTGGCGTTTGCGACCGAGGCCCGGCGTCGCGTCAAGCAAGGCCTGTGTATAGGGATGCAACGACCGCGCAAAGATGCGCTCTTTCGGCCCATGCTCCACTACGATCCCCAGATACATGATCATCACGTCTTCGGCAATGTGACGCACCACGGCGAGATCGTGCGAGATGAAGAGATAAGCCAGCCCCAGTTCGCGCTGCAGATCGACCAGGAGGTTGAGAACCTGCGCCTGCACCGACATGTCGAGCGCGGACACAGGCTCATCGGCAACGAGCAGCTTCGGCCGCAGCATCAAGGCGCGCGCGATTGCGATGCGCTGACGCTGGCCACCCGAGAACATGTGCGGATAGCGGCCATATTGCTCCGGTCGCAGCCCGACCTTCGCCATCATGTCGAGCGCCTGCGCCCGCCGGTCTTGCTTGGAAAGTCTGGTGTTGATGATCAGCGGCTCTTCGAGTATGTGGCCAACGCGCTTGCGGGGGTTGAGCGACCCATAGGGGTTTTGAAACACGATCTGCACGGTGCGGCGCAATGTCTTCACAGCGCTGGCCGGAGGATTGACCGCATCGACGCCGTCGAGCATCAGCGTGCCGGCGCTCGGCTTCTCGATGAGAGTCACAAGCCTTGCGAGCGTCGACTTGCCGCAACCGGATTCGCCGACGACCGCCAGCGTCTTGCCGGCTTCAAGCGCGAACGATACTCCGCCCACGGCCTGCAGATGCGCCGGTGGGCGAAACCAGCCCTGCTTGATCTCGTAACTGCGCTTCAGATCGGTGGCGGTGACAAGCGCCGTCATGACACGGACTCGCGCTTGAGGATCGACGCGCCGCCCCCATCGGCCGCGATGCGCTCATCCCGTGTCGGATCGCCGAGCGGATAATGACAACGGATCAGGCCGTCCATCCAGGGGCGCAGATCGGGACGCACCTTGTCGGCCAGCGGCGTTGCATGGATGCAACGCGGACTAAACAGGCACCCCGGCGGTCGATCATGGAGCCCCGGCACCACGCCAGGAATGGTGGCGAGCCGTCCGCCATCACTCGCCTCCGGGCGTGCGGCCAGCAACGCGGCTGTATAGGGATGCTGTGGCGACGCAAACAGGCTCTGCGTCGGGCGCTGTTCCATGATCTGTCCCGCATACATGACGGCGACTCGCTCAGTCGTGTCCGAAACTACACCCATGTTATGCGTGATGAGGATCAGCGCCATGCCACGATCGCGTTGCAGAGACAGCAGAAGATCGAGGATCTGCGCCTGGATGGTGACATCGAGCGCCGTCGTCGGCTCATCCGCGATCAGGAGCTTCGGATTGCAGGCGATCGCCATCGCAATCATGACGCGTTGATTCATGCCGCCCGAGAGCTGGTGCGGGTAGGCCGACAGCCGGCTCTCCGGGGCCGGAATGCCGACTTGCTCCAAGAGCTCGATGACGCGGCGTCGCGCGGCCTTGCGATCCATCCCTTCATGGACGTGCAACGTCTCGGCCAACTGATAGCCGATCGTGAAAGAGGGATTGAGCGATGTCGTCGGCTCCTGGAAGATCATCGCGACGTCCTTGCCGGTGAGCGCGCACCGCTCGCGCTCGGACAAAGTCTGCAGATTCCGCCCCTCGAACAGCAGCTTGTCGGCTCGGACACGCCCCGGATAGGGCACGAGTCCCATCAGGGCCAACATGCCGACGCTCTTGCCGGAGCCGGATTCGCCGACGATTCCCAGCACCTCGCCTTTTTCGAGCGTGATGTTGACGCCATCCACGGCGCGCACCATCCCGTTCTGGGATGGAAACTCAACCGATAGATTTTCAATCTCGAGCAGCGGCATCAGATCGCCTTCAGGAAGCTATCGCTTGAGCTTGGGATCGAGGGCGTCGCGCAGTCCGTCGCCCAGAAGGTTGAAGGCCAGCACGGTCACGAGGATCGCCAGGCCCGGAAGCGTGACGACCCACCAGGCCCGGAGTACGAATTCGCGCGCGTCCGCCAGCATGGTTCCCCATTCTGGCAGGGGCGGTTGCGCACCGAGACCCAGAAAGCCGAGCGCGGCCGCGTCCAGGATTGCGGTCGAAATGCCGAGCGTCGCCTGCACGATCAGGGGCGCTGCACAGTTCGGCAATACCTCCCTGAACATCAGCCGAAGCCGGCCGGCTCCTGCGACTTTGGCCGCGGTGACGTAGTCCTTCGACACTTCGCTGATCACGGCGGCGCGCGCGATCCGCACGTAGTGCGGCAGGAGCACGATCGCGACCGCCAGCATCGCATTCATCAGGCCCGGCCCGAGGATCGCAACGATCACGATGGCGAGCAAAAGGCTTGGCAGCGTCAATGTGATGTCCATCAGCCGCATGATCGTGATCTCGATCACGCCGCGGAAAAAACCCGCGACCAGACCGAGAATCGTCCCGGCGACCACCGACAACGTCACCACCGCGATGCCAATCAGAAGCGAAAGCCGTGCTCCGTGGATGAGACGGGATAGAATATCGCGGCCGATCGCGTCGGTACCGAGCGGATAGACGGTCGATCCGCCCTGCTGCCAGAAGGGAGGCTTGAGAAAGGCGGTATTGTTGATGAGGATCGGGGAATGTGGCGCAACGAAATCGGCAAAGAGCGCGAGCAGAACCAGAACCACGATCACGACGAGGCCTGCCACGGCGCCGAAATTTGCTTTGAAATCTGACCAGAATTGCAACAGCGGATGCGGGGGCGCGTTTGCTTGCGCCACGACGACGGGAGTTTCGAGGACTTCGGCGGTCATCTTGTGTACCGGATGCGGGGATTGATCAGCCCATAGGCGACGTCAACCAGCAGATTGACGATCATGACGATCGCGCCGATCAAGAGCGTGCCGCCCTGCAGCACCGGATAGTCGCGGCGATTGATGCCCTCGATCAGCCATTTGCCCACGCCCGGCCAGGAGAAGATGGTCTCCGTGAGGATCGCGCCGGTAAACAGGACGCCGACCTGCAGCCCAATCACCGTCACCACCGGGATCAGCGCATTGCGCAACGCATGGATCGCGATCACCCGGGAACGCGGCAACCCTTTGGCGCGTGCGGTGCGGATGTAATCTTCGCCCAGGACCTCCAGCATGGCGGACCGCGTCATACGGGCGATTACGGCGAGCGGCACCGTGCCGAGCACAATCATCGGCAGCACAAGGTGAGACAGGGCCGAGCGGAACGCGCCGAAATCACCAGCCAGCAGCGCATCGATCAGCAGGAAGCCGGTCACCGGTTCGATGTAGTATTGCACGGCGATCCGGCCCGACACCGGCGTCCATCCGAGCTGCACGGAAAAAAGCAGGATCAGCAGCAATCCCCACCAGAAGATCGGCATCGAATATCCGGTGAGCGAGATGCCCATCACGCCGTGATCGAAGATGGAGTTGCGCCGGACCGCCGCGATAATCCCGGCTGGTAACCCGAGGCCTAACGCAAACAGGATCGCGCAGACCGATAGTTCGATCGTCGCCGGGAACAACGTCCCAAATTCGGAAATCACCGGCTCGTGGGTGACGATCGAGCGGCCGAGGTCGCCATGCACCAGCCGCGACAGATAGAGGCCGTATTGCACCAGCACCGGCTGATCGAAGCCGTAGTCCTTGCGCAGTTGCGCGTGCCGGGCCGGATCGATACCGCGTTCGCCCGCCATCGTCTCAATGGGATCGCCGGGGATCAGGCGGATCAGCACGAACACAAGCAACGTGATCCCGATGAAGGTCGGAACCACGAGACTCAGCCGGGTAAAGACGAACCGGAGCATGCCGTTTCCTGCCACCCTCCCGCAAGGGAAAGGGTAAAGAAAAATGGGCGGAGTAACAAAAAGCCACTCCGCCCTTGTCTTCTACTATTCCTTGACGTCGACGCCATAGAAATTGTGGCGTCCGAACGGTGACAGCTTGAAGTCAATCACTCTCTTGGTGACGGGCTTCAACTGCACCGCGTGCGCGATGGTGAACCAAGGCGCCTGCTCCTTGAAAATCACCTGCGCCTGCTCGTACAGCTTGGTCCGCTCGGCCTGATCACTGACCGTCTTGGCCTTCACGACCAGGTCGTCGAACGGCTTGTAGCAGAACTTGGCGATATTCGAGCCCGATGCCGTTTGCGCCGAGGCGCAGCCCAGCAATGTGTGCAGGAAGTTGTCAGGGTCGCCGTTGTCGCCGGTCCAGCCGAACATGCCCATCTGATGCTCGCCGGTCTGCAACCGCTTGCGGTATTCGCCCCATTCAAACGACTTGATCTCGGCCTTGACGCCGATCTTGGCGAGGTCGGCCTGCATCAACTCGGCAATACGCTTGGCGTTCGGATTGTAGGGGCGCTGCACCGGCATGGCCCATAGATCGGTTTCGAAACCGTTCGGGTAGCCGGCGTCGGCCAGAAGCTTCTTGGCTTGCTCCGGATCAAAGGGATCGTCCTTGATGCTGTCGTTGTACGACCACATGGTGGGCGGGATCGGGTTCTTGGCCGCGATGCCGGTCGACAGATAGACGGCATCGATGATCGCCTTCCTGTCGATCGCCATGCTGATGGCCTTGCGCACGCGCACGTCATCGAAGGGCTTCTTCTGTGTCTGGAACGCGAGATAACCGATGTTGAGGCCGGGCTGCTCCAGCATCGTGACGTTCGGATCCTTCTTGATCGCGTCGATGTCGGCCGGGTTCGGATAGGGCATCACGTCGCATTCGCCCTTCTGGAGTTTGGCCCACCGAACGGATGCATCCGGCGTGATCGCATAGACGAGGTCGTCGATCTTGGCCTTGCCGCCCCAGAATTCAGGGAATGCCTTGTAACGAATCACGGCGTCCTTCTGGTACTGCACCAGATAGAATGGGCCGGTGCCGATCGGATCCTGGTCGATCTTCTCAGGCGTGCCGGCCTTCAGCATGGCATCCGCATACTCCTTCGACTGGATGGCTGCGTAGGGCATCGCGAGATCGGCGAGGAAAGGCGCTTCCGGCTGGTTGAGCGTTATCTTGATGGTGTAGTCGTCGAGCTTCTCGACCGACTTCAACAATTTCGGCATGCCCATGTCGCCGAAATAGGAATGGTTCGGACTCGTTACCTTGAAATACGGATTGTCGTCTTTCCATTGCCGCTCGATTGAGAATAGGACGTCGTCAGCATTGAACTCCCGCGTCGGCTTGAACGACTTCGACGTCGCATGCCACTTCACGCCCTTGCGCAGGTTGAAAGTATAGGTGACGCCGTCAGGCGAGATCGTCCATTTTTCCGCGAGGCCCGGCACCACTTTCGTGCCGCCGCGCTCGAATTCGACAATGCGGTTGTAGATCGGCTCATTGCCGTCGAACGATGTGCCGGTGGTGTTGACGCCGGGATAGAAGTTCTCCGGGCTGCCTTCCGAGCAGTAAATCAAGGTTTTGGCAGACGCGGTCGAGGCCGCCGCGAGCGCCGTAGCGCAGACGCCGGCGAGCAGGATTGATCTGTTCACTGTCGGAACTCCTGGTGAATTCTCTCGGCGCGGTTGACGCAGGCTGCGCCAAAGACGCCAGAAACGAGATTGCGATTGCGTATTGCAGCTGTCAATGCGTCCTGGGGTGACGGGATGACGTTTCGAAGAAAAGTCATCCCGCTCTGAAATCGTGCGCAGGTCGGGCAGCGGCGATTTTCTGCTTTAGTCCTGAAGGCGGACAAGAACCCGACCCGGTACGAAGTCGGTTGTGGGTCAAACTGAGAAGTCTGGGCGGGCGACCGGGAAGTTGGCTTTGCCCCCATGAACGGACATTCCTGCGAACGGCAGCTTTGCGCCAGAAGCTGTCCTTGGCGCGCTCGAAATCCAACTTTCGCTCTGCGAATCCCCTCCGCGGTGATGTGTTCAGTCCCGTCCAAGATCGTGGATTTCCGGTCGCATGCCCTCAGGCGTGACTTCGAGCGTCGCAAGCGTGATCGGCAGCTTGAAGCGTCGCCGTCCCGCGCTGCCCGGATTCAGGTAGAGAACGCCGCCGACCGTGTCGATCTTCGGCACGTGGGAATGCCCGGAGACGATGACGTCGATGCCGGCGCCGGGATCGGCCTGAAGGGTCTTCAGGTCGTGCAGAACGTAGATCGACTTTCCCGCCAAGCGCACAAGGTTCGTGTCGGGGTATTCGCGAGCCCACTCGCCATTGTCCACGTTTCCACGGATGGCGGTGACAGGAGCGATCCGGCGAAGCGCGTCGATGATCTCGGGACGCCCGATGTCGCCGGCATGAATGATGTGTTCGACGCCCGTCAGGGCTCGTTCCGCCTCCGGCCTCAACAGGCCGTGCGTGTCCGAAATAATTCCAATCCTGAACATCACTTTCCGTCGCTCTAAGCTGCGATCGCCAAAAGACGATCGAGAAGTTCGACCTGAGCGGACAGCATCTTAGTCCGCGCGAACTCGATATCGAACCAATCCGCGCGGTCTACTTCAGGAAAACTCTGCCGTCGACCGCTTCGGGGGCCATTCGATATCGAAGGTATTGCTGGTCAGCGCCGCCGGGTCAAAATGGCCCTCGCGCAATCAAACCGAAGCGACGTTTGGCACGATGTTGCATTGACGATGCCTCGGAACAGGCGATGTGCTGTCAGCGGCTGACGCTGGGCGATCCAGCCCCGTTTCCGATAGCGCTGAGCGGGCATAAACCAATGATTGCGAGAAAACCTCTGCAGATGATCCTCGTCGCTTCTTCCCGGTGCTTTGGCCGCCCCAGCTTAGGCTGGGCACACCTGCGCGTTTGTGGCAGAATCAGAGCTTAGGACAGTACCTCCTCACCCAGCATTGGGTCACTTGGAGGCTTCCGGTTGAACCCATCGTTTTTCGGTTCGACGCGCATGGACAACAGGTTCGAAGTGCTATGGGAGGACGATGCCCGCATCTTTTGCCGGGCTTTGTATCCTGATTCCGATGCCACCTGCAGAGCTGTATTGGCAGTACATCCCAAGGCGAAGCACGCTTCGTCCGGCATCCTCGATCGGCTCGCTCACGAGTTCGAACTGAAGGACCAGCTGGATGGCGCGTGGGCAATGCGGCCGCTCGGGCTGGAGTACGACGGTGGTCACCCTGTTCTGCTGCTTGAGTATCCGGGTGGCCAACCACTCGAGCAGTTGCTTGGTGAGCCCATGGACATCGAACGCTTTTTGCGACTAGCAATCGAGATCGCGAGAGCCTTGAACAAGGTGCATCAGCGCGGCCTCGTTCACAAGGACCTGAAACCGGCGCATATACTGGTAAACTGCGACGACGAACGGATCCGGTTCACCGGTTTCGGTATCGCTTCGCGCCTGGTCCGGGAGCGACGCATGCCAGGGCCGCCCGAGTTCATCGTGGGCACGCTGCCCTACATGGCGCCCGAACAGACCGGGTGGATGAACCGCTCGATCGATTTCCGTAGCGACCTCTACTCGCTTGGTGTGACGCTCTATCAAATGCTGACTGGCTCGTTGCCGTTCACCGCGGCACATTCGATGGAGTGGGTGCATTGCCATATCGCGAGAAAGCCGGTACCGCCCAGCGAGCGCGTGAGCACTGTACCGACTGCAATCTCGGCCGTAGTACTCAAGCTGCTCGCCAAGTCCGCCGAGGAACGTTATCAGGGCGCGACGGGCCTCGAGCATGATCTACGCCGCTGCCTGAATGAATGGGAAACCGGACGTCGGATCGAAGAGTTTGCACTCGGGCAATACGACACGCCCGACCGACTGCTGATCCCCGAAAAGCTCTATGGAAGAGACCGCGAGATTGAACTCTTGCTGGGCGCGTTCGACCGCATGCTCAAGAGCGGCGCGCCGGAATTGGTGCTGGTTTCCGGATATTCCGGCGTCGGCAAGTCCTCAGTGGTCAATGAGCTCCATCATCGGCTTGTTCCGTCGCACGGACTGTTCGCATCGGGCAAGTTCGATCAGTACAAACGCGATATTCCGTATTCAATTCTGGTCGAGGCCTTTCAGAGCCTCGTGAGGTCTCTTCTGAGCAAGAATGACGTCGAGCTCGCGAATTGGCGCCAAGCCCTTCAAGATGCGCTGGGCGCAAATGGGCGACTTGTTGTCGACCTGATTCCTGAATTGCGGCTGATCATGGGAGAGCTGCCACCCGTTCCTGATCTCCCGCCACCGCAGGCACAAAACCGCTTCCATCACGTACTCCGACGCTTCATAGGGGTATTCGCACGTTCCGAGCATCCGTTGGTACTTTTCCTCGACGATCTCCAATGGGTCGACGCCGCCACGTTGGACCTGGTTGAGGATCTGTTGACCCGGACCGATCTGCAATACCTGATGCTGATCGGGTCCTTTCGGGACAACGAGGTCACGGCCGCCCATCCGTTACGGCGTAGGCTTGAGGCCATAGAGAACGCTGGCACAAACGTGCAGCAGATCATCCTTGCGCCGCTTGCCGGCGAACACATTTCGCGACTGATTTCTGATGCTCTAGGCTGCGATTTGCTGCATGCGGCGCCGCTCGCGCGTCTGATCCACGATAAAACGGCCGGCAATCCATTCTTCGTTAATCAGTTCCTCCACGTACTTGCCGCGGAAGGCCTCGTCCGCTTTGATCATGACGCGGTGTGCTGGTGCTGGGATTTGGATCGCATTCACGCAAAGGGTCACACCGACAACGTCGTGGATTTGATGATCGCAAAGCTGGCACAGTTGCCGGCTGACACACAGGACACGCTGCGGGAGTTGGCCTGTCTCGGAAATTTCGTCGAAACCACGACACTCTCGATCGTCCTCGGGCGCTCCGAGCAGCAGGTTCATGCGGCGCTCTGGGAGGCGGTCCGCCAAGAATTGATCGAGCAACAGACCGGCGCCTACAGGTTTGTCCACGACCGCGTACAAGAAGCCTGCTATTCGCTGATCCCGGATCATCAACGCGCGGCGCTCCATCTACGAATCGGGCGGCAGTTGCTGGCGCAGACATTCGGGGAGAAGCGCGAGAAGGCGATCTTCGCAATCGTCAATCAGCTCAACCGCGGCGCGGCCTTGATCACCTCGCGAGATGAACGCGTGCAGCTTGCGGAGCTCAATCTGACAGCCAGCCTGCGCGCGAGGGCGTCGGCGGCCTACGCGGCATCGCTCAACTACGCCGCAACCGGTGCGGCATTGTTACCGCACGACTGTTGGGAGCGCTTCCAGCGGCTTGCTTTTTCGCTCGAGTTGCATCGCGCCGAATGCGAGTTCGTGACCGGCGCTGTCGTTGAGGCGGAACAGCGCTTACAGGAATTGACGACGCGAATCGCGAGTGCAACCGACCTTACTGTTGTCGCACGCCGGCTGGTGGATTTGTATACCGCGCTCAGCAAGCCGGACCGCGCGGTTGACGCCGGTCTCAGCTGTCTAGAACAACTCGGGATTCGATGGCTGGCCCACCCAAGCGATGATCACGTCCGACAGGAATACGAGCGCGTCCGATCTCGCCTCGGAGACCGAGCGATCGAGGAGGTCTTGGATCTGCCGCTGATGACCGACCCGCTCGCACTGGCCATGTTGGATCTTTTGACGGCCCTCATGCCGCCTGCATTCTTCACCGATACAAACCTTCGCTCGCTGGTGGTCATCAAGGCGGTCGATTTCAGCCTGGAGTGGGGGAACAACGATGCTTCGTGCGTTCCCTACGTCATGTTCGGCGCCATTGCCGGCGCGCGCTTCGACGACTATGAGGCGGGGCTTCGATTGAGCCGTATCGGCACTGAGCTGGTCGAGCGGCGCGGATTTTCGCTCGTTCAAGCGCGGACCTACCTGAACTATGGCAACCTTGTCCTTTCATGGACAAAGCCCCTCCAGCACGCGCGAGACGCGTTTCGACGCGCATTCGAGGCGGCGAGCAACAGTGGCGATATCACGTTCGCGGCCTTCAGCTGCGCCAGCCTGAATACCAATTTCCTTGCGGCGGGCGATCCGCTTGCAGAAGCACAACGCGAAGCCGAGCACGGATTGCGGTTGACCGAGAAGGCGAAATTTGCGCTGATCGGCGACATCATAAAGCCGCAGCTTGGGCTGATCAGGATGCTGCGTGGCCTGACGCGGCGGTTCGGCGCCCTTCACGACAATCAGTCCGACGAGCTTCGGTTCGAGCGGCATTTGGCTGCTGATCCGGCACTCGCATTGCCTGAGAGCTGGTACTGGATCCGCAAGCTGCAAGCATGCTTCTTTGCCGGCGACTATGTGTCGGCCGTTGCCGCCGCGGCCAGGGCTCGGAGCCTACCGTGGTCACCACCTCAGCTATTCGAAACGGCGGAATACGAGTTCTATGCAGCACTGTCCCACGCGGCCTGCTGGGATTTGGCACCCCCTGAAGAACAGCAAGAGCACCTTGAAGCGCTGACGGCCCACCAGCAGCAGCTCGAACTGTGGGCGCAGAATTGCCCTGAGAGCTTCGCGAATCGCGCTCTCCTTGCCGGCGCAGAAATCGCCCGCCTCCAAGGCAGAGAACTTGACGCGGAGCGTCTCTTTGAACAAGCCATCCGCTCCGCCCGCGGCAACGGCTTCGTCCACCACGAGGGGCTCGCTTACGAATTGGCCGCGCGCTTTTACGGCACACGCGGCTTCGAAGAGTTTGCTCGCATCTATCTGCAAAGAGCGCGCGATTGCTATGTTCGTTGGGGAGCGGACGGAAAAGTGCGACAACTTGAGGATATCCATCCGCACCTCAAGGAGGTGAGATCAGAGCCTGGCGCGATGAGCACCATCGGGACGCCGGTCGAGCATCTCGACCTCGCCACCGTGATCAAGGTGTCTGAAGCGGTATCAGGCGAGATGGTCTTGGAGAAGCTTGTCGAGACGCTGATGCACACGGCCGTTGAACAGGCAGGAGCTGAACGGGGTCTGTTGATCCTGTCGCACGAGAACAACGAGCCACGCATCGAGGCGGAAGCCACGACAACCGGCGAGAGAGTGACCGTCGAACTGCGTGATGCCGCGGTGACCGAGGCTCTGGTTCCGGAATCCGTTCTCTATTACGTAATGCGGACCAGAGAGTGCGCTGTTCTCGAAGATGCCGCCTGCCAACCTCCTTTTGCTACGGACCCCTACCTTGGTCAGCGCAAGCCTCGTTCCATTCTTTGCTTGCCCCTGATCAACCAGGGGAAACTTATCGGGGTGCTCTACCTCGAGAATACACTGACGCCTCACGTTTTCGCACCCGCAAGGGTTGCTGTTATAAAACTACTCGCCTCACAAGCGGCAATCGCGCTGGAAAATGCGACTCTGTATCGCGATGTCAGAGAACGCGAAGCGAAGATCCGCCGCCTTGTCGACGCCAACATCATTGGGATCATCATCTGGGAGCTTGAAGGGCCAATTCTGGAGGCCAATGATGCGTTTCTGCGCATCGTGGGGTACGACCGTGAGGATCTCGCCTCCGGCCGCCTGCTCTGGACTGACCTGACACCGCCGGAATGGCTCGACCGCCACGAACGATGGTGGATCCCGGAACTCAAGAAGATGGGGAGCGTACAGCCGTTCGAGAAAGAGTATTTCCGTAAGGACGGAAGCCGCGTGCCGGTCTTGATCGGAATGGCTGCGTTCGACGAGCAACGGGACCAGGGTGTCTCCTTTGTCGTCGACCTGACGGAGCGTAAACGGTCCGAGGAGGCTCTGCGGGAGAGCGAAGAGCGTTTTCGTACTCTCGTACAGTTCTCTTTCGACGTGTACTGGGAATCAGATGCGAACCATCGCTTCATCCGCCAGGAGTTCGCCGAAACCATTGCTGACGCTCCCGCGTCGGGCTCTGAACTTGGTAAAACGCGCTGGGAGGTGCCCTACTTGGAGCCCGACGAGGAGGCTTGGCGCAAGCATCGGGAGACGCTCGATGCCCACCTGCCGTTCCGTGATTTCGAGCTCGCGCGCCCGACGACCGACGGCCGCAAGCGCTACGTGTCCGTCTCCGGGATGCCGATTTTCGACGAGTCCGGGAAGTTCGTCGGTTATCGCGGCGTGGGACGGCACATCACCGAACAGAAGCGGGCCACGGAGGCCCTGCGCGAGATGCAGAGGGAGTTGGCGCATGCCAACCGCCTCGCCACAATGGGCGAACTCACGGCCTCGATCGCCCATGAAGTGAGCCAGCCGATTGCCGCGGCATCCATGAATGCTGGTGCCGCCGCGCGGTTCCTGGACAGAAACCCGCCCGATCTCGAGAGGGTCAGGCAATCACTGGGCTGGCTCATGAACGATACTGCTCTGGCCAGCGACATCATCCAGCGAATTCGCGATCTCATCAAAAAAGCACCGCCTCGGAAGGATAAATTGGATATCAACGAGGCGATCCGGGACGTGATTGAGCTTACCCGCGGCGAAGCGATGAAGAACGGCGTCTCGGTACAGACGGAACTTGCAGACAGCTTACCGCTTGTGGAAGGCGATCGTGTCCAATTGCAGCAAGTGGTCCTCAATCTGATTGTCAATGCCGTCCAGGCAGTGGGCACTGTGGCGGACGACGCCAGAAGGGTGCTTATCACCACCGGTGAGGTCGGCCCTGACCGTGTTCTTGTCGAGGTGCAGGACTCGGGACCGGGGTTGGCAGTGGAAAATCTCGAGCACGTCTTCACCCCCTTTTACACGACGAAGCCGGGCGGGCTCGGGGTGGGACTGTCCATCTGCCGTTCGATTGTTGAAGCTCATGCCGGGCGCTTGTGGGTGACCCCTAACCTGCCCCGCGGCGCGACTTTTCATTTCACCGTGCCGGTCTGTCCCGCAGACGCTTCATGATGATCTCGGGGGTTGGTGTACCACTCGTCGGTGGGCAGGGCGATGTTGTTGCAGGCGAGCGCTGAGAGGCGCTGAAGCCGACCGGGAACCCCGGCGCGCCAGTCTGGATTCCCGCGATGGTTGGAGTAAGGTTACGCTGCGCAGAACAATTACAAACGACATCCGGGAGGAAGCGATGCTCGACACCATGCTTAGCGCGCGCGTCCAGGTTTTCCTCGACAAGTTTGAAGCCGCGCTTGCGACGGGCGATCTCGACGCCGCCGTAGGAATGTTCGCTCCGGAATGCTACTGGCGCGACCTGGTTGCCTTCACCTGGAACATCAGGACCATGGAAGGCCGCGATCAGATCCGCGACATGCTCGCGCATTGCCTCGCGCATGTGAAGCCGCACAACTGGAAAACCGCCGAAGGTGAAACGCCAACCGAGGCCGGCGCCGTGACCGAATCTTGGATCACGTTCGAGACCGATGTCGCGCGCGGATATGGACTTATCCGCCTGCAGAATGGTCAGATCTGGACGCTCTTGACGACCATGGCCGAACTGAAGGCCCATGAGGAAAAGGCTGGCTTCAGCCGACCGCTCGGCGCCAGGCACGGCGTTAATCCCGGCGCCAAGACCTGGAAGGAACTGCGTGACGAGGAAGTCGAGCAACTTGGCTTCAAGACCCAGCCCTACGTGCTTGTCATCGGCGGCGGACAGGGAGGCATTGCGCTCGGGGCGCGGCTGCGCCAACTCGGTGTGCCGACGATCATCGTCGAAAAGAACGCACGCGCCGGCGATTCCTGGCGCAACCGCTACAAGTCGCTCTGCCTGCACGATCCCGTCTGGTACGATCACTTGCCCTACATCGATTTCCCCAAGAACTGGCCTGTGTTCTCGCCCAAGGACAAGATCGGCGATTGGCTGGAAATGTACACCAAGGTCATGGAGCTGAACTATTGGACGAACACCGTGGCCAAACGCGCCAGTTGGGACGACACCAAGAAGGAATGGACCGTCATCGTCGAACGCGATGGCAAGGAGATTGCTCTGCGGCCCAAGCAGCTTGTGTTCGCGACCGGCATGTCGGCCAAGCCGAACATGCCGAAAATCAAAGGCATGGAAGCATTTAAGGGCGAGCAACACCACTCCTCACGCCATCCCGGCTCCGGCGGCTACAAAGGCAAGAAGGTGGTGGTGATCGGCTCGAACAATTCGGCCCATGACATCTGCGCTGCGCTGTACGAGGCGGGCATCGACGTAACGATGGTGCAGCGCTCGACGACCCACATTGTGCGCTCGGATTCGCTGATGGCGACCCTCGGTGATCTTTATTCCGAACGTGCCGTCCGCAGCGGAATGACCACGGCAAAGGCCGATCTGATCTTCGCTTCACTGCCCTACCAGATTTTGAATCAGTTTCAAAAGCCGGTTTACGACAAGATCCGCCAGGACGACGCCGCTTTCTATGCCGGGCTAGAGAAGGCCGGCTTCATGCTCGACTTCGGTGACGACGATTCCGGGCTATTCATGAAATATCTGCGCCGCGGCTCGGGCTATTACATCGACGTCGGCGCCTCACAGCTTATCATTGACGGAAAAATCAAACTGTTCGCTGGACAGGTCGAGGAAATCACGCCCAACGGCGTCAGGCTCGACAACGGCAAGGAATTGCCAGCGGACGTGATCGTCTATGCCACCGGCTACAGCTCGATGAACGGCTTTGTCGCCGATCTCGTGAGTGCGGAAATGGCCGACAAAGTCGGCAAGGTCTGGGGCCTCGGCTCGAATACGAAAAAGGACCCCGGCCCATGGGAAGGTGAGCAGCGCAACATGTGGAAGCCGACGCAGCAGGAAGGCCTATGGTTCCACGGCGGAAATCTGCATCAGTCGCGACATTACTCGCAATTCCTTTCCCTGCAGTTGAAGGCGCGCTACGAGAGCATCCCGACGCCGGTCTACGGCCTGCAGACTGTCCATCACAAGGCCTGAAATTGCCGAGTGCACAGCGGGGCTCGCGGATTGCGAGTCCTATGCTATTTCCGGGTCTCGGCACTCGCCAGCGCAATGGCCGCCTTGTCTCGCTGAGACGACACAGCTGACTTAATCCGCCATGTCGGAAACGGGCCATCAGCAGTCGTGGCGAACGTGGCCGGCAACACGCTCGAGACCAGAATACCGACGCTGG
>NZ_JBFUES010000022.1:0-19694 GCF_056403875.1 Bradyrhizobium sp. P2_E8 | reverse complement strand
TTCGTGGGCCGCGTTGAAGCACCTTGTGCGTTGATCGTGATGGGCGTGTCGGGCTCGGGCAAGAGCACGGTTGCGGAGGCGCTGGGCGAGCGGCTCGGCTGGCGCTTCGAGGACGGCGACAGCTTTCATCCCGCCAGCAATGTCGAGAAGATGAAGGCCGGCCATCCGCTCACCGACGAGGACCGCTGGCCCTGGCTCAACGCCATCGCCGACGAGATCGAACGGGTCTGCAGGAGCGGCCAGCACGTCATCATCGCCTGCTCGGCGCTGAAGCACACCTATCGTGACGTGCTGCTGCGGGGGCGCGACGACGTCCGCTTCGTCTTCCTGAAGGGCACGAAGGAGCTGATCGCCGAACGGCTCGCACACCGCAAGGGCCACTTCATGCCGCCAGGGCTGCTGACGAGCCAGTTCAACACGCTGGAAGCCCCGGAGGCGAGCGAGCACGTCATCACCGTCTCGATCGACGAAACCGTCGAGGCGATCGTGGACGGCGTCGTGCGGCAATTGAAACTGGGCGGCGCAATACCCAAGGTCCTGCCATGACGCAAATCTCTCTCGTGGTGTCCGACGTCGACGGCACGCTGCTGACCAAGGACAAGACGCTGACGGAACGTGCGAGGTCCGCGGTGCAGCGGCTGCACCAGGCCGGCATCGGCTTCACCATCACCTCCAGCCGTCCCGCCATCGGCATGCGCTTCCTGATCGAGCCGCTCGCRCTGTGGCTGCCGGTCGGCCCGTTCAACGGCTCCTCGATCGTCGATCCCGAGATGAGGCCGGTCGAGCAGCACCTCATCCCCGCAGCCGCCGCCGAGCGGTCCTTGCAGATCCTCCGGGAGTTCGGCGCCGACATCTGGCTCTTCACCACCGACAAATGGCTGATCGACAACCCCAGCGGCAAATACGTCGCCCATGAGCGGCACACCATCCGCTCCGACCCGACCATCGTGACGGATTTTTCGCCGTACCTCGCCAGCGCCTGCAAGATCGTCGGCGCCAGCGCCGACGCCGCCGGGCTCGAGCGTTGCGAAAAGGCGATGCAGGAGGCGCTCGGCAGCGAGGCGACCGCGGTGCGCTCGCAGACCTATTATCTCGACATCACGCCGCCCGGCTTCGACAAGGGCACCTTCGTGCAGGCGATGGCCAAGCGCCTTGGCATTTCCACCGACGCGGTCGCCACCATCGGCGACATGCAGAACGACCTTGCGATGTTCCGCGTCAGCGGCGTCTCGATCGCCATGGGCAATGCCACCGACAGCGTCAAGGACCAGGCCACCCACGTCACCGCAACCAACGAGCAGGACGGTTTTGCCGAGGCGATGGAGATGATTTTGAAACTGAATGGGGTTGGCTAAGTCACTACTTCGACCGCTGCACCGCCGGCTTCTCGCTCTCCTGCCGTGCCGCCGACAGGTTGTGCGCGGTGTTGATCAGCGCGATGTGGGTCAAGGCCTGTGGGAAATTGCCGGTCTGGCGCCGGGCGCCTGAATCATATTCTTCGGCCAAGAGGCCTACATCGTTCGCGATGCCGACCACGCGGTCGAGCAGCATTTGCGCCTTGTCGAGATCGCCGGCCAGCACATGTGCATCGGCCAGCCACAGGCTGCAGGCGAGGAACGCGCCCTCGATCGGCTGCTTTTCCTCGGACATTTCGCGCGGATCGTGCCGCAGCACGAAGCCGTCGCGCATCATGTGGTTTTCGACGGCCGCGATGGTGCCGCGGATGCGCGGGTCTTCCGCCGGCAGGAAGCCGACCGCCGGCAGCAGCAGCACGCTGGCGTCGAGCAGCTTTGAGCCGTAGGACTCGACGAAGGCGTTTTCCTCCGCATCGAAGCCCTTGTTGCAGACGTCGCGATGAATGGCCTCGCGCAGCGCGCGCCAATGCAGCAGCGGCGCCTTGAAGCCAAAGGTCTCGGCGCTCTTGATGCCGCGGTCGAAGGCGACCCAGGTCATCACCTTGGAGAAGACGTAGTGCTTCGGCTCGCCGCGCCGTTCCCAGATGCCGTTGTCGGGATGGTCCCAGACCTCGGCGAGATGGTTGAGCACGGCGCATTCCAGCGCCCAGCTCTCGTCATCGAGTTTCAGCTTCGCCATGCGCGACTGGTGGAAGGCGTCGATCAGCTCGCCGTAGACGTCGAGCTGGAGTTGCGCATGCGCGGCATTGCCGATGCGCACCGGCTTGGCGCCCTCATAGCCGTCGAGCCAGCCCGCCTCCCATTCCAGCAGCCGCCGCTGGCCCCAGATGCCGTACATGATCTGCACGTTCGCCGACGAGCCGGCGGCGGCGCGCAAGAGCCAATTGTGCCAGGCCGAGGCTTCCTCGGTGTAACCCGAGTTCATCAGCGCCAGCAGCGTGAAGGTGGCATCGCGCAGCCAGCAGAAGCGGTAGTCCCAGTTCCTGCTGCCGCCGAGCTTCTCGGGCAGCGAGGTCGTGGGCGCCGCGACGATGCCACCGGTCGGGTCGAAGGTCAGCGCCTTCAGCGTGATCAGCGAGCGCATGATGAGATCGTGATACTCGCCGTCCCGCGTGCATCGGCTGCACCAGTCCTGCCAGAATTTTTCGGTCTCCTGGAGCGCGATCTCCGGGTCGATCGGCGCGGGCGGATCGAGATGCGAGGGGCCGTAAGTCAGCACGAACGGCACGGTCTCGCCGGCCTTCACCTCGAATTCGGCGACCGTCGTCAGGTCCTCGCCCCGGGTCTCGATCGGCGTGCGCAGCACGGTCATGTCCTGGCCGGCGACCGCAAGCAGCGAGCCGTCCTTGCAACGGCGCACCCAGGGAATATCGACGCCGAAGCCGAAGCGGATCACGAGCTCCATCCGCAGCTTCACCGTGCCGCTGACGCCGCGCACCAGCCGCACGATGTCTGACGCCTTGCCGCGCGGCGGCATGAAGTCGATCAATTCGACAATGCCGCTCCTGGTCTCAAACCGCGTCTCGAGGATGAGAGTGTTGCCGAGGTAGCGGCGCGATGTGCGGGTCGCCTCCTCGCCCGGCGCGATCAGCCAGCGGCCGTTCCTGCGCGTGCCGAGGATTGCGGCAAAGCAGGCATCGGAATCGAACGCGGGCCAGCACAGCCAGTCGATCGAGCCGTTGCGCCCCACCAGCGCAGCGGTCTCGCAATCGCCGATCAGCGCATAGTCCTCGATCCTCTGAGACAATGTTTCCGAGCCCGAGAAATTTCCGGCGCGTCAACTCCCGCCGGACAGTGAACGTTCCCGCGTCGCAGCCTTCAAAGCCGCAAGATTAACCTTGGCGGCGATCTTGTCGAGCGTAACCGGGAGGCGCTGGCGCCAATTCGGGTGTTCGTCGATCGTGCCGGGGATGTTTGGCTGGTCGATCACACCCAAGAGATCCTCCATCGACACCGCGAGGAGCCGGGACGGCGTGCGCGACAGGAAGGCGAGCACCGAATAGAGATCGTTGGCGTTGATGCCGTTCTGGCGCAGGATTTCGTCGAGCGCCCCGAGCGCATCCCAGCGCGCCTGGTCGTTTTCGCCGGGATCGAGCCCGAGCGACAGCTTCATCTTGAGATCGCTGAAGGAGCGCCAACCCGCATAGGTGCAGAGGTCGTGCGTGTTCAGCGTCACCAGCGCGTTCGGCCGGTAATAGTCGATGTTGCGGAAGTGGCCGGCATCGTCGCGCTCGAACATCATGACGAGGTAGGACCAGATGCCGAAATCCTGCATCGTCTCGCGGAAACCTTCCGGCACCGTGCCGAGGTCCTCGCCGATCACGATGCATTTATGGGCCGCGCTCTCGCGCGCGACCGCGCCCAGCAGCGCCTCGAACGGCATCTGCACATAGGCGCCGTTGTCGGGCTTGAAGCCGCGCGGCACGAGATAAAGCCGCTTCAGCCCGAGCACGTGATCGATCCGGATGGCGCCGGCATGACGCATCGAGGCGGCCAGCATGTCGGCGAACGGCACGAAGGATTGCGCCTCCAAGCCGCCGGCGTTGAAGCCGGCAAGGCCCCAGTCCTGCCCGACGGTGTTGAGCACGTCCGGCGGCGCGCCGACGGCGAGATGGCGCGATATCGCCGTCTGCTCGTTCCAGGCATCGAAGCCATTTGACTGCACGCCGACGGCCACGTCGAGATAAAGCCCGACCCGCATGCCGAGCTGGCCGGCCAGCTCCTTGGCCGCATGCAACTGGCTATCGGCGGTCCATTGCACGAATTCGACGAACTCGACCTCGCGCTTGTCAGGCCCGTTGCGCAGCTCGGCGCATTTTGTCGCGTCCGGCTGTCGCCACTCGGGCGGCCATTCCCACCACGGCCCGGTGAAGCGATGCCGCAGCACCTCGAAGCAGGCAAAACGGGACAACAGCGGCGCGCGATCCGCGCGAAAGGCGTCGAACTGATTGCGGCGGACGCCGCTCGCGCTCGTCACGAAGCTGTTGAAGGCAGCGCGCAAGGCCAGCCATTTCAGCGCGGCCATATCCGCATATGGCACCCGGTCGCCTTCGCGCAGCCGCGCGGCGGTCGCGGCCGCATCGGGGACGAGGTCCGCGGAATATTCCGGGATCGCCTCGACGTCGATGTAGAGCGGATTGAGAAACAGCCGGCTGTTCGGCGAATAGGGGCTGCAATCGGCCGGGTGGTCGTCGAACAACACGTGCAGCGGATTGAGGCCGACGCCGTCGGCCCCCAGCTGTTTTGCGAGCCGGACGAGGTCGGCGAGGTCGGTGAAATCGCCGATGCCCCAGTTGCGGTTCGAGCGGACGCTGTAGAGCTGCACGGCGAGCAGCCAGCCGCGGTCGAAATCGCCGCCGAAGGCGCGCTCGGGCGCCACGATCATCGGCACCTCTTCGGTCACGCCTTCGGCATCGGTCAGCGTCAAGCGGTGATAGCCGAGCGGCAGGCCGGCGGGCCAGGCGATGACAGGCTCGCGCGTAGCGCCTTGTGCGATCACATTGCCGTTGCCGGCGATTTTCCATTGCAGCGGCGGCGCGCCGGTGGCCGCCAATTCCGTCCGCGGATGTCCCAGGGCGCGAACCACAACGGGCCCGCTGACGAAGCGATAGACCCGTTTCTCCGGCAGGGCGTCGAGGATGGATTTGAGGGCCACGGGATCGGTGACCCGCAGCTTTCCGAGGGCGTCGACGAATTCGGACTGAACACCCTTGATCTGGGCTTGAGCTAAAAGATCCATTCGGCACGCAGCTTGCAGGCCATTGTTTGGCCGGGGGCGGGGATTTTAACGAGGTGGCGGAAGACGTTAGTCAGGGGCAACTCACGAACAGGGCCTGCCGTTCCCAGGGGGAACTAATGACACACAAGCGGCTTTCTATATAGGTATCAAGCGTAGGTTCCCGGCAAGGGAAACGGGCCCTGCTTTCTTGTCAATGGCATCACCGTGAACAAGACAATTCAAACTGTCGAAAGTGCCGCAGCCGGCAGCGCTTTCCTCATCGAAGACGTCTATCCCTTGATCGACGGCGGCCGTTTCGCCGTGAAGCGGATCGCGGGCGAGCGCGTCGAGGTGTGGGCCGACATCTACCGCGACGGCGAGGCTGTGATCGGCGCCGCGCTGATCTGGCGACGCGAGCAGGACCGGGAATGGCGGAGCGAGCCGATGATCCATCACGGCAATGACCGTTGGTCCGGCGCGTTCACGCCCGTCGAGCCCGGCCAATATGTCTACGCGATCGAAGCCTGGACCGACGAGTTCGCGACCTGGTCTCACGCGGTCGCGCGCAAGCAACTGTCCGGCGCCGATGTCAGCCTCGACGCCATCGAGGGCGCCGGGCTCCTGACCAAGGCGCATGGCGCGCGGCAAGACGCCGCGGCGGTGATTGTCAGACAATGCGAGGACTATCTTCAGACCGGCGATGTCACCCCGCTGCTTTCAACCGAGCTCGGCAACGCCATGGCCGAGAGCCAGTTGCGGCCCGACCTCACCCGCTCGCCGCCGTTCCCGCTGATCGCCGACCGCGACAAGGCGCGCTTTGGCGCCTGGTATCAGATGATGCCGCGCAGCCAGAGCCGGATCCCCGGCCGGCACGGCACGCTGCGCGACTGCATCGCGCGCGTGCCCGATATCGCCGCGATGGGCTTTGACGTGCTCTACTTCACGCCGGTCCACCCGATCGGGCATCACAGGCGCAAGGGCCGCAACAATTCACCCGTCGCCACCGAGGGCGAACCCGGCTCGCCCTATGCGATCGGCGCCGCCGAGGGCGGACACGACGCGCTGCATCCCGAGCTCGGCACCATCGAGGATTTCCGCGCGCTGGTCGCGACCTGCCTCGAATACGGCCTCGAGCTTGCGCTCGACTTCGCCGTGCAATGCTCGCCGGACCATCCCTGGCTGAGGCAGCATCCGGAATGGTTCAAGTGGCGGCCCGACCGTTCGGTACGGACGGCGGATGGCCCCTATTCGGACATCGTCATCCCCGATTTCGCCTCCGTCGACCGGGCCGGGCTGTGGAACGCGTTCCGCGACGCCATGCTGTTCTGGATCGACCATGGTGTCACCATGTTCGCCATCGACAATCACGATACCGCGCCGCTTCCGTTCTGGGAGTGGCTGATCCGCGACATCCGCCGCCGGCATCCCGAGGTGATCCTGTTCTCCAAGACGTTTGCACGGCCGAAACTGATGAAAGGCCTCGCCAAGCTCGGCTTCGCGCAGTCCTTCACCTATTTCCCCTGGCGCACCTCGAGGTGGGAGCTGGAGCAATATCTCGGCGAGCTGACGCGTTATCCCGAACGCGACTTCTATCGCCCGAACCTGTTCGCGAACACGCCCGACCTGCTGCCCTATCATCTGCAGAGCGGCGAAGCCTGGGCCTTCAAGTCACGGCTCGCGCTGGCCGCGACGCTGTCGGGCAATTACGGAATCTATAGCGGCTTCGAATTGCTCGAGCACGAAGCCGTCCCCGGCCATGAGGAATATCTCGATTCCGAGAAATACCAGATCAAGCAGCGCGACTGGGACAAGCCCGGCAACATCAAGCCTTACATCGCCGGGCTCAACCGCATCCGCAACGACAATGCGGCGCTCCAGCAGACGGCGAACTTGCGGTTTCTCGGCATCGAGGACGGCGAGACAATCGCCTTCGTCAAGGAAGCGACCGACCCGGTCAACACCGTCGTCGCCGCCATCGCACTCTCGCGCCATGTGCGCGAATTCTGGTTGCCGCTCGGCGACCTCACCATCGACGTCGGCGGCGAGCGCCGCCACGTCACCGCCCTCGAAAATCTCCTCACCGGCGAACAGTCCCGCATCGAATGGGGCGGGATCAGGTTGCGTATCGATCCCGACCGCGATCCGGCTTTGCTGTTCCGCTGCCTGGCGTAAAGGCTGAGCGCCATGAATGTTCTGTCTTCCGTCGACACCAAGAAGATTGAGGCTGCCGAGATCGTGGATGACCTCTGGTACAAGGACGCCATCATCTACCAGCTCCACGTCAAGGCGTTTGCCGACAGCAACCATGACGGCATCGGCGACTTCGCCGGCCTGACCGAGAAGCTGCCCTATCTCCAGGAGCTCGGCGTCACCGCGCTGTGGCTGCTGCCGTTCTATCCTTCGCCCGGGCGCGACGACGGCTACGACATCGCGGATTACGGCTCGGTCAATCCCGATTTCGGGACGATGAAGGACTTCAAGCGCTTCATCCAGGAAGCGCAGAAGCGCGGCTTGCGCGTCATCACCGAGCTCGTCGTCAACCACACCTCGGACCAGCACAAATGGTTCAAGCGCGCGCGCCGCAGCCATCCGGGCTCGAGCGCCCGCAACTGGTATGTCTGGAGCGACACCGACCAGAAATACCAGGGCACGCGCATCATCTTCACCGACACGGAAAAGTCGAACTGGACCTGGGATCACGAGGCCGGCGCCTTCTACTGGCACCGTTTCTTCTCGCACCAGCCGGACCTCAATTTCGACAATCCGCGCGTGGTCAGCGCCCTCATCCAGGTGATGAAGCGCTGGCTGGACGCCGGCGTCGACGGCTTCCGGCTGGATGCCATTCCCTATCTGTGCGAGCGCGAGGGCACCTCGAACGAGAACCTCCCGGAGACGCATGCGATCATCAAGCGTCTGCGCCAGGAGCTGGATTCCTACTCCAAGGGCAAGCTGCTGCTGGCCGAGGCCAATCAATGGCCGGAGGACGTGCAGGAATATTTCGGCCGTGGCGACGAGTGCCACATGGCCTACCATTTCCCGCTGATGCCGCGCATCTACATGGCGATCGCGCAGGAGGACCGCTTCCCGATCACCGACATCCTGCGCCAGACGCCGGACATTCCGGCAAGCTGCCAATGGGCGCTGTTCCTGCGCAACCACGACGAGCTGACGCTGGAAATGGTCACCGACGTCGAGCGCGACTATCTCTGGACCACCTACGCCAACGACCCCCGCGCCCGCATCAATGTCGGCATCCGCCGGCGCCTCGCGCCGCTGATGGACAACGACCGCCGCAAGATCGAGCTGATGAACTCGCTCCTGCTGTCGTTCCCCGGCACGCCGATCATCTATTACGGCGACGAGATCGGCATGGGCGACAACATCTATCTCGGCGACCGCAACGGCGTGCGCACGCCGATGCAGTGGAGCCCGGACCGCAACGGCGGTTTCTCGCGCTGCGACCCGGCCCGTCTCTATGCGCCGCTGATCATGGATCCGGTCTACGGCTATGAATCGGTGAACGTGGAGGCGCAGTCGCGCAGCCTGTCGTCGCTGCTCAGCGCCACCAAGCGGCTGATCTCGGTGCGCAAGTCGACGCTCGCCTTCGGCCGCGGCACCATGACCTTCATCCGCCCCGCCAACCGCGCCGTGCTGGCCTATGTCCGGCAATATGGCGACGAGGTGATCCTCTGCGTCGCCAACCTCTCGCGGGCGGCGCAGGCGACCGAGCTCGATCTGACGCCGTGGAAGGACCGCATCCCGCAGGAGATGCTCGGCCGCACCCGCTTCCCGGCAATCGGCGAGCTGCCCTACATGATCACGCTGGGGCCGTACGGCTTCTACTGGTTCCAGCTCATGGAGCGCGACAAGTCCGAGCCGGTGACGTCGCGAGCGGTGCCGGAGTTCGAGACGCTGGTCGTACCGGTGAATTCGAACTGGGTTTCTCTCGCCCGCGAGCGCGGTGTTTTCGAACGCGACGTGCTGCCGGGATTCTTGTCACGGACGAGATGGTATCCCGAGCACAATCCCAAGCAAATCGAGACCGCGCTGACCTCGGCGGTGCCGTTCTGCGACATCGGTGACAACCGGCCCTGGATCGCGTTCTTCGAGACCAAGCAGGAAGACGGGGCGACACGCTACGTGATGCCGTTACAGATCGAGTGGGTGCGCTTCGACCGCGAGCGCTTCAATCCGAGGGCGCTCGCCGCCGTGCGCCAGGGTGCGCGCGAGGGCACGCTGCTCGACGTCGCGACCGACCAGATCTTCATCGGCCTGTTCCTGCGCAACCTGTCGCAGAACCTGGTGGTGGAAGAGAACAATCTGCGGCTCGAGTTCAAGGCGACCAGCCGGTTCGCCGATTACACCATCAAGGAGCCAGAACGCATCCGCGCGATCGAGCAGTCGAACAGCACTGCGCTGGTCGACAACCAATACGTCGCCAAGATCTATCGCCAGCTCGAAGGAGGCACCAATCCCGAGATCGAGATCGGCCGCTACCTCACCGAGATCGCCCGCTTTGCCAATACGCCGGCGCTGCTCGGCAGCGTCGAGCTGGTCGAGGGCGATCAGCGCAGCACGCTCGGCGTGCTGCACGCCTATGTCGAGAACCAGGGCGACGGCTGGGCGGTGACCACGGGCTATCTCGACCGCTATATCGACGAGCAGCGCGTCTTCCGGGCGGACGAAGCGCCGCGCGAGACCCAGGAGCAGGCGCCCTACCTGCACTTCATCGCGCAGATCGGCCGGCGCCTCGCCGAGCTGCATGTCGCGCTGGCTGCGGCAACGCCCGATGAACTCGCTCCGGAGCCGATCGGCTCCGCCCATGTCAAACACTGGGTCTCCGACCTCAAGGCACGCGCCGAGCGGGTTTTCGAGCGACTGGCCGACAGCCGCGACGGCCTGCGGGAAGCGGACCGGCCGCTGATCGACCAGCTCACGGCAGTGCGCTCGAGCCTGCCCGACCGCCTGAATGCGCTCTTGCCATCCGACATCGACGGGTTGAACATCCGTCATCATGGCGACTTCCGGCTCGGGCAAATTCTGATCGTGAAGGACGATATTTTCATCATCGACTTCGACGGCGACCCGCGTCTGCCGCTGGCCGACAGGCGGCGCAAGGCGCCGGCCGCCCGCGACGTCGCCGGCCTGATCCGCTCGATCCATCTTTCGGTTAACGCGGCGCTTGGCCGGGCCCTTTCAGGAGGTACCGACGAGCAGAGCCGGCTTGTGGCCGCGCTCGCCGAATGGCGCGTGCGCGCCACCACGACCTTCCTGTCCGCCTATCGCGAGGCCGTGACCGATCGGCGATTGTGGCCGGAAGCTCCGCAGTCCGCGGAAGGCCTGTTAAGGTTTTTCCTGCTTGATCAAGCGTTCGACGAAGTAGAGTACGAGCTGTCCCACCGGCCTGAGGGGCTCCATGCGCCGCTGACCGGACTGCTTCGCATTCTGTCCAATGCCGAGAGCGAAGCCCATGCCTAAACTGCCAGCCGAGGCCTACGCGATCATCGAGGGCCGCCACGCCGACCCCTTCCACTATCTCGGGCTGCACCCCGAGGGCGGCAAGAGCGTGGTGCGCGCGTTTCTGCCCGAGGCCTCTAATGTCGAGGCGGTCGGCGAGCACGGCGAGGTCGCCAGGCTCGACCGCGTCCACGACGCAGGCCTGTTCGTCGGCGCCTTGCCGAACGGCTCGAAGCACTACCAGCTGCGCGCCAAATTCGGCGACAACGTCGTCGAGTTCGAGGACGCCTACCGCTTTCCACCGATCCTGACCGATTTCGACCTCTATCTGCTCGGCGAAGGCACCCATCAGCGCCTCTACGACAAGCTCGGCGCGCATCCGATGCGGCTCGAAGGCATCGACGGCATCGGCTTCGTCGTGCTGGCGCCGAATGCGCGTCGCGTGTCGGTGGTCGGCGACTTCAATTTCTGGGACGGTCGGCGCCATCCCATGCGGGTGCGCGGTGCCGGCTATTGGGAATTGTTCATTCCGCATGCGAAGAACGGCGATCACTACAAGTTCGAGGTCATCGGCCCGCATGGCCATCTGCTGCCGCTGAAATCCGACCCGCTGGCGTTTGCGAGCGAGGTGCGGCCGAAGACGGCCTCCATCGTCTTCGACGAGGCGCACCTGCCGCGGCCGCGCCCGGCGCCTGATGGCATCAATGCGCTGTCGGCGCCGATGTCGATCTACGAGGTCCATCTCGGCTCGTGGCGGCGCAAGGGCGACAATGAATGGCTCACCTACCGTGAGCTGGCCGAGCAGCTGCCGGCCTATGCCCGCGACATGGGCTTCACCCATCTCGAATTCCTCCCCGTCAGCGAGCACCCGTTCGACGGCTCCTGGGGTTATCAGCCGACCGGCCTCTATGCGCCGACCAGCCGGTTCGGCACGCCGGAGGATTTTGCCGCGCTGGTCGACGCCTGCCACCGCGAAGGCGTCGCCGTGCTGCTCGACTGGGTGCCCGGTCACTTCCCGGACGATCCGCACGGGCTCGGCAGCTTCGACGGCACCTCGCTCTACGAGCACGCCAACCCGCTCCAGGGCCGGCACCTCGACTGGGGCACGCTGATCTACAATTACGGCCGCACCGAAGTGACGAACTTCCTGGTGTCGAACGCGCTGTTCTGGCTGGAGCGCTACGCGATCGACGGCCTGCGCGTCGATGCCGTCGCGTCCATGCTCTATCTCGACTACAGCCGTCCGCCCGGCGCCTGGATTCCGAACCAGTATGGCGGACGGGAGAACATCGAGGCGATCGATTTCCTGCGCCGCTTCAACACCGAACTGTTCGCCCGCTTTCCGCAGGCCACCACGGCGGCAGAAGAATCCACGGCATGGCCGCAGGTCTCGCGCCCGGTCGAATTCGGCGGGCTCGGCTTCGGCTACAAGTGGAACATGGGCTGGATGCACGACACGCTGAACTACATCAGCAAGGATCCCATTCACCGCAAGCATCATCACGGGGAGATCCTGTTCGGCCTGCACTACGCCTTCTCGGAAAACTTCATCCTGCCGCTGTCGCATGACGAGGTCGTGCACGGCAAGCGCTCGATCCTCGGCCGCATGCCCGGCGACGAATGGCAGCGCTTTGCGAATCTGCGCGCCTATTACAGCTTCATGTTCGGCCATCCCGGCAAGAAGCTGCTGTTCATGGGCGCCGAGATCGCGCAAAGCGGCGAATGGAATCACGACCGGTCGCTCGACTGGCACCTGCTCGAATACAAGTATCATTCCGGCATCCAGGCGCTGATCCGCGATCTCAACCGGCTCTATCGCGCGGTGCCGGCGCTGCATCAGATGGACTGCGACCAGGCCGGTTTCGAATGGCTGATCACCGATGACGCGAACCGCAACGTGTTCGCCTGGCTGCGCAAGGGGATCGACGCGCACGCGCGCTGTCTGGTGATCGTCAACTTCTCCCCCAACGTCTATCGCAACTATCGCGTTCGCGTGCCCTTTGCCGGCAAGTGGAAAGAGGTATTGAACTCGGACTCCGCCCATTATGGCGGCAGCAATGTCGGGAACATCGGCGAGGTTCATGCCGTTGACGGCAAGACGCCCGAACTCCGCCTCACCATCCCGCCGCTCGCCGCGATCTTCCTCGTTCCGGAAAGCTGACCGATGCGCCTGACTGCTGGATCGCCCGCACGCCTCGGCGCAAGCTGGGACGGACGCGGCACCAACTTCGCGCTGTTCTCGGCCAACGCACAGAAGGTCGAGCTCTGCCTGTTCGACACGCAGGGCCGCCGCGAGCTCGAGCGCATCGAATTGCCGGAAAGGACCGAGGACGTCTGGCACGGTTATCTCAACGACGTCTCGCCCGGCCAGCTCTACGGCTATCGCGTGCACGGCCCCTACGAGCCCGAGCACGGCCACCGCTTCAACGCCAACAAGCTGCTGCTCGATCCCTATGCCAAGCGGCTCGCCGGACGGCTGGTCTGGAGCGATGCGCATTTCGCCTACCGTACCGGCAGCCCGCGCGAGGACCTGTCGTTCGACCGGCGCGACAATGCGCGCGGCATGCCCAAAGCCGTCGTGGTCGACGAGACATTCAACTGGGGCCGGCGCGAGATCCGCCCCAACATCGCATGGGAAGACACGATCATCTATGAAGCCCACGTCAAGGGCCTGACGCAGAAGCGCGACGACGTTCCGCCAAATTTGCGCGGCACCTATGGCGGCCTGTCCTCGCCGGCGATGATCGAGCATCTGAGGAAGCTTGGCGTCACCACGGTCGAGCTGCTGCCGATCCACAGCTTCGTCGACGATCGCATATTGGTCGAGAAGAAGCTCGCCAATTACTGGGGCTACAACACGCTGTCCTTCTTCGCACCCGAGGCGCGCTACGCCCAGGACAACGCGCTCGATTCCTTCCGCACCACGGTCGCGCGCCTGCACGATGCGGGCATCGAGGTGATGCTCGACGTCGTCTACAACCACACCGCCGAGGGCAACCATCTCGGCCCGACGCTGTGCTACCGCGGCATCGACAACGCCTCCTATTACTGGCTGAACCGGGAGAACCCGCGCTATTACGACGATTTCACCGGCTGCGGCTCGTCGGTGAACCTCACCCATCCGCGCGTGCTGCAGATGGTGATGGATTCCCTGCGCTACTGGGTCGAGGTCTGTCATGTCGACGGCTTTCGCTTCGACCTCGCCACCACGCTCGCACGCGGGCCGAACGGTTTTGATCGCGGCATCTCGTTCCTGACCGCGATCCGGCAGGATCCGGTGCTGGCAGCCGTCAAGCTCGTCGCCGAGCCCTGGGACCTCGGCCTCGGCGGCTACCAGGTCGGCGCGTTCCCCTCGCAATGGTCGGAGTGGAACGACCGCTATCGCAGCGCCATGCGCCGCTACTGGAGCGGCGAAGGCAGCCTGATCGGCGACATCTCCAGCCGCATGACTGCATCATCCGACCTGTTCAACCACGACGGCCGGCGGCCGCGCGCCAGCATCAACCATATCACCGTACACGACGGTTTCACGCTGGCCGACCTCTTCAGCTACAACGAGAAGCACAACGAGGCCAATGGCGAGGACAATCGCGACGGCTCCAACGACAACCACAGCAACAATTGCGGTGTCGAAGGGCCGACCGACGATCCCGCGATTCTCGGCTTGCGCCGCCAGCTTCGCAAGAACGTGCTGGCCTGCCTGATGCTGGCGCAGGGCGTTCCCCTGCTTCTCGCCGGCGACGAGGTCGGCAATTCGCAGTCCGGCAACAACAACGCCTATTGCCAGGACAACGAGGTCGGCTGGGTCGGCTGGGGCAACCTCGGCAAGGACGGCGACGACATGGTCGATTTCGTCGCCGATCTCGCCGACATCCGCCGCCGCTTCTCGCAGCTTCGCAGCCATCGCTGGCTCGACGGCCGGCCCAAGGACGGCCTCTCCTACGGCGCATTGTGGCTGACGCCTGCCGGCGAAGAGATGACGGAGAACGACTGGAAATTCCCGGAAGGGCGGTTCCTCTCCTATGTGATGGGGCCGATGGAACCGGGCGGCGCCGCGATCTTTATCGTCCTGAACGCCGCCCCCGAAGAAATCGCATTCAAATTGCCCAAGATGACCGAATACAAGAGCTGGCAGCAGATCCTCAACACGACCGATGCCAAGCTGAACACGATCGACTTCCCGCCAGGGAGCGACAGCAAGGCACCGCCGCGCTCCGTGCTCGCCTTTGCGGGGGCGCTATGAGGCCGTCCTTCGGCGCGAGGCCGACCAAGGACGGCGTGTCGTTCCGCCTGTGGGCTCCCGGCGCGCGACGCGTCGATCTCCTGCTCGACCGAAGGCACGCGATGCAGCGCCGGCAGGACGGCTGGTATGTGGCCGAGATCGCCGGCCTGACCGCCGGCAGTCCCTACAAATTCAGGATCGACGACGAGATCGACGTGCCCGATCCGGCCTCCGCCTTCCAGCCCGAGGACGTGTTCGGCCCGAGCGAGGTGATCGATCATGACGCCTTCGCCTGGCGCGCGCGCGACTGGCGTGGCCGTCCATGGGAAGAGACGGTGTTGATCGAGAGCCATGTCGGCACCTTCACGCGGGAGGGTACCTACCGCGCCATGATCGACAGGCTCGATCATCTCACAGCAACCGGCATCACGGCGTTTGAACTGATGCCGCTGGCCGATTTCGCCGGCCGCCGTGGCTGGGGCTATGACGGCGTGTTGTGGTATGCGCCCGACAGCGCCTATGGCCGTCCCGAAGACCTGAAGACGCTGATCGACGAGGCGCATCTGCGCGGGCTGATGGTGTTCCTCGACGTCGTCTACAATCATTTCGGCCCCGAAGGGAATTACCTCGGCCGCTATGCGCCGAGCTTCTTCACCGACGCGCACACCCCCTGGGGCAGCGCCATCGACTATCGCGTGCCGCAGGCGCGGGCCTTTGCGGTCGAGAACGCGCTGTCCTGGCTCAGCGACTATCGTTTCGACGGCCTGCGGCTCGATGCCGCCAACCACATCATGGCAATGCCCGGCGAGCAGTCGATGCTGCAAGACCTCAGCGTCGCCGCCGGCGAGCTTGCCAAGGCCACGGGACGGCACATCCATCTCGTGCTGGAGAACGGCGACAACCGCGCCAGCCTGCTCGACGCCGCGCAGGAGCCGCCGAACGGCAAATATCGCGCGCAGTGGAACGACGACTATCACCACGTCTGGCATGTGATGCTGACCGGCGAGCTCGCCGGTTATTACGCCGACTACCAGACGCCGCGCATGGATCTCGCACGCGCGCTCGCCTCGGGCTTCGTCTACCAGGGCGAGATCTCGGAGTTCTGGGGCAAGAAGCCCCGCGGCGAGCCGAGCCGCGAGCTGCCGCCGGCGACCTTCGTCAACTTCCTGCAAAACCACGACCAGATCGGCAACCGTCCGCTCGGCGACCGGCTCGAAAGCCTGGCATCGCCACGGCAGATCGAAGCCGCGCTCGCGGTCACGCTGCTGGCGCCGATGGTGCCGATGCTGTTTCAGGGCGAGGAATGGGGCTCGAAGGTCCCCTTCCCGTTCTTTTGCGACTTCCAGGGCGGGCTGGCCGACGCCGTGCGCAAGGGACGCAGGCAGGAATATGCCTGGGCTTACGAGAAATACGGCGACGAGGTGCCCGACCCGCTCGATCCGGCAACACCCTTGTCGGCCGTGCTCGATTGGAGCGGCCGAACGCCGGAGCAGGACGCACGACTTGCGCTGGTGCGTGACCTGCTCGCGCTCCGCCGCAAGGAGATCATGCCGCGGCTGAAAGGCGCGAGCTTCGGCGACGCCGAGGCGGCCGATAGCGGCCTGCTCCGCGCGCATTGGCGCATGGGTGACGGCACGACGTTGCGCCTCCTCGCCAATCTCTCGGATCACGAGATCATTTCCACTGACAGCGCGGGCACGCCGATCTGGGGCGGCGCGGCCGGCGATCGGCTTCCGCCCTGGTCGGTGGTCTGGCGCCTCGGAGGTTGACATGCCTCCGGCCATTCCTCTCGCGACCTACCGGCTTCAGCTCACCGCCGATTTCGACTTCGACAAGGCTGCCGCGGTGGTGCCCTATCTCAAATCGCTCGGAATCACGCACCTCTATGCCTCGCCGGTGATGAAGGCGCGCAAGGGCTCGACGCACGGCTACGACACCGTCGATCACAGCCAGTTCAATCCGGAGCTCGGCGGCGAGGCCGGCTTTGCGCGGCTGAGCGAGGCTCTCAGGCAGAACGACCTAGGCCTCATCATCGACTTCGTGCCGAACCATGTCGGCGTGCATTTTGCCGACAATCCCTGGTGGCTGGACGTGCTGGAATGGGGGCCGACCTCGYCGCACGCGGTCGCCTTCGATATCGACTGGGATCTGCTGCCCCACCGCGCCCGCGGCGGCGTGCTGCTGCCGATCCTCGGCTCGTCCTATGGCGAGGCGCTGGAGCGCGGCGACATCGAGCTGCGCTACGATGCCGGGGAAGGCAGCCTTTCCGCCTGGTATTTCGAGCATCGCCTGCCGATCGCCCCGGAGCGCTATGGCGAAATGCTGCGGATGTTCGTGAAGGAAGCCGATGCCGCCGAGACGGAGGCCGGCAAGCGCCTGCTTTCGCTCGCGGCCCGCTACACCGGGCTGCGCCGGCCCAACCGCAAGGAAGCCCCCGGCTTCAAGGCGGAGCTGAAGGAGATCGCGGGCGCGGCCGACATCATCGCGCACGGCCTCGCCGCCTATCGTGCGGCCAAGGACCGTCCGGCGCAGACGCTGGCGCTGCATCATCTGCTGGAACGCCAGCACTACAAGCTCGGCCACTGGCGGCTCGCCTCCAGCGACATCAACTACCGCCGCTTCTTCGACGTCAACGGGCTCGCCGGCCTGCGCGTCGAGGACCCCGGCACGTTCGCTGCCACGCATCGGCTGGTGAAGCAGCTCGTTGCCGACGGCAAGCTGCAGGGCATCCGTCTCGATCACGTCGACGGCCTGCGCGATCCCGCCCAGTACTGCCAGCGGCTGCGCCGGCTGGTGCGCGACGCGCAAGGCAACACCAAGCCGTTCTACACCGTGATCGAAAAGATCCTGTGCGAGCACGAGCGCCTGCCGCAATTCGCCGGCGTCCAGGGCACCACCGGCTATGAATGGATGAACGTCATCACGCAAGTGCTGGTCGACGCCAAGGGGCTGGAAGCGCTGGACGAGACCTGGCGGCAAGTCAGCAATCGCCCACCGCGGCTTGCACCTTACGTCAAGGAGGCCAAGCGGCGCGTGCTGGAGACGCTGCTCACCAGCGAATTCATCGTGCTGACGCGCCTGCTCGCGCGCATCGCCAACGGGCATTACTCGACCCGCGACTTCTCGGCCGACAGCCTGCGGCAGGCGCTCGAGCTCTACGTGCTGCATTTCCCGGTCTATCGCACCTATCTCACGACAAGCGCGCCGGCCGCGCACGATCGCAAGCTGATCGACGACACCATCGCGCGTGCCCGTGCCGAGTGGTTCGCCGCCGACGAGGGCATTTTCGACTTCCTGCGCGATGCCCTGACCATGGACCTGCTCAAGCCCGGCCGGCCCCCGCACAGTGCTCCACGCGTGCGCCGCCTCGCGCTGAAGGTGCAGCAATTCACCGGGCCGGTGATGGCGAAATCGCTGGAGGACACCGCGTTCTACCAATTCCACCGGCTGCTTGCGCTGAACGAGGTCGGCGGCGATCCCGCCAGCACCGGCCTTACCATTCCCGCCTTCCACGAGGCCATGCGAGCACGCGCCAGGGAGTGGCCGCAGGGGATGACGGCAACCGCCACCCACGATACCAAGCGCGACGAGGATGCCCGCGCCAGGATCGCAGCACTCAGCGAAATCCCCGGCGAATGGACCAGCGCGGTTTCACGCTGGAAAGTACTGAACGCACCGCACCTCGCACTCCACGGCAATCTGCGCGCGCCATCGGCAACGTTCGAATACATGCTCTACCAGACCCTGCTTGGCGCCTGGCCGCTTCAGAGCCCGGCGGATGCGGGTTTCGTCGAGCGCATCCAGGCCTACGCGCTGAAGGCCGCGCGCGAGGGCAAGGAAGAGACGAGCTGGCTCAATCCCCACGAGATCTACGAGACCGGACTACGAGACTTCGTCGCGAAGATCCTCGATCCTGCGCAGTCGGGCGAATTCCTGGGGGCGCTGCAAACCCTGGCGCGCCGCGTCGCGCTGCTCGGCGCGTTGAACTCGCTGAGCCAGCTCACCCTCAAGGCAACGCTGCCGGGCGTCCCGGACTTCTACCAGGGCACCGAATTCTGGGATCTGTCGCTGGTCGATCCCGACAACCGCCGTCCGGTGGATTTTTCCGCGCGGGATACGGCGCTGGGTTCGCTGTCCGGTCCGGATTGGAGCAGCCTGATCAAGGCCTGGCCGGATGGCCGCATCAAGCTGGCCTGGACGCGGCACCTTCTCAAGCTGCGCAACGAGCTCGCCGGCGTTTTTGCGCAAGGCGACTACCAGTCGCTGGAGGTCCATGGCGCGCATGCCGATCATGTCATCGCTTTCGCCCGTCGCCACGACCGCGCTGCGGCGATCGTCGTGGTTGGGCGGCTGTTCGCGCCATTCACGCAAGGCGGCCGGGAATGGCCCGCACTCGAAGGTTTTGACGCCACCATCGACATCACCGGCTACACCGCGCCGGGACTTGCGGGCAACGAACTGCCGGTCACGCAGGCTTTCCGCGATTTTCCTGCGGCCGTCATCGAGGCCCGCACGGCGGGCGCCATCAGGCCTGCGCGGCAGCGCGTGCGCGCCTGAAACTCACTTTCCCTCGTCCTTGGTCAGCAGCAACTGCCCGCGCTTGCGGATGGTCGCCTGCGCCATCTCGGCAAAGCGCTGCAACAGCCAGGGCAGCACGACCTGCACCTTGACCTGGTCGTCGGAGACGTCGACCTGGCCGGTGGCAATCTGCCCGAGCGCACGGATGCGAAAACTCATGCTGTCGCCGCTCCAGCGCTCCTCCTCGACCTGCATCACGGGAATGCTCGCGGCCGCGCGGCCAAGCCCGGTCTTGAGCCGGCGCACCGCTTCCTCGCGGCCGAGACGATGGGGAATTGAAACGACAAGCGGTGCTGACATGGCC
>NZ_JBFUES010000021.1:0-19899 GCF_056403875.1 Bradyrhizobium sp. P2_E8 | reverse complement strand
TCTCTATGCCGGCCACACCGTGTTCAACCGCTGGAGCAGCGCCGACGAGGTCGCAACGGCGGTGGCCTATCTCGCTTCCGACGCCGCGAGCTATGTCAGCGGCAGCACGCTGTTCGTCGATGGCGGCTGGACGGCRGTCGACGGTCCGCCCACCGGTCTCACCCAGCTGCACAAATAGGGCGGCTATCGGGGCCTAGGTGTGTGCTCATAAAGATCGGCTTACGAGGACAAAACGGAAGTCTCCCATCTTGAGCGTGATCGGCGGATTGTGACCCAGAGAGGACATTCCAACCGTTTGACATCTCTATCAGCGCAAGTTCAATTGCGCATATAATTCTCGTCTAAGGTGCAACCCAAGAGTAGCATCCCGTGAGCCTGCCGATCAACAAAGGACTCGATTTCACGCCTTTACAGTGGACTGCCGCGGCTGCTGGGTTTTTCGTGTCAGGCGCTGCGGCTCGAATACTTGTCCTTGAGGGCTATCTCCCGCGCAATTGGGCCGTGATCTTGGTCATCATTGGGTTCGGTGTGCCGCCCGCTATAATCGGCTGGCTGAAAACGCGAAAGCGCGACGTGCCGTAGCCTTGACGCCGAAACGAGTTGTGCGAGCCGAGTCCGCTAACTTAACCGCCCGCTGTTTACGAGTGCTCGACCTACCTTCGCATCAGGTCTCTACTCAACTGACCCAATGACTGCTTCTGGCCCAACTCGGACCTAGGGTGAGGTGAGCCAACCTGCCGCTATCAGAGGCACAGCGGACCTCATACGAAGTGCAGCGAGGTTTGTGAGTACACGCCCTAGTCGGAAAAACCCGCGCGCTGGCGCAGCTCCTTTCGGTCTGCGCCGGTCAGCAAAGAGATCAGCGCGGCGGCTTCTTTCGGATGTGCGGCCCGCGTGGTCACGCCGGCCGTGTACATCGTCACCAGCTCGCAGCCCGGCGGCAGCGATCCCGACAACGCAATGCCGTCGGTCGCGATGATCTCGGTCGCCTGGGTGCAGCCGATCGGCCGCGTCGCGGCGGATGTGGCAAGCTCCCGCATCGCGGTCGCGCCGTTCGGGAATATCTTGAGACGCGATGCGAGCTCGTAGGCGATTCCGAGCCGATCCAGGACCTTTGCGACGTGCTGGCCCGCGGTCGAAGCCCTGGTGTCCGGAACATAGATGGCGTCTGCGGCACGCAGGACCTCGCGCAGATCGGCTTCAGTCTTCACGGCCACCTTGGGATCGCGGTTACGAACCGCAAGCGCGGTTTCAACTCTGCCGACATCTGCGATCGAGGAGGAGACGACGAGCTTCTCCTCCGCGAGCCTTGCGAGGAGTGACTGCGTCAGGATCACGAGATCGGCCGGCGTATTCGCACGCAGCTTGTCGGCCATGATGCCGACGGCGCCGAACTCGCCGTCGATGCCGAACCCGGTCTGCGCCTTGTAGGCCTCGGCAACGCCGCGCACCAGGCCTTGCGCCGCGCCGCCGCTCAAGATGTTCACTGTCGTCACGATGCAAGCTCCATGGCTGCGATGATCTTGTCGCGCGTGATCGGCAGGTCGCGCACGCGCACGCCGAGGCAATCGTGGACCGCGTTCGCGATCGCCGCCGTTACCGGGCCATGCGCGGCCTCGCCGGCGCCGACCGGCTCGCTCTCCGGCCGCTGGATGATCTCGACATCCACCGCCGGCACCTCGCTGAACGTCAGGATCGGATAGTCCGTCCAGGAGGTGGAGGCAATGCGTGTCCGGTCGAAGCGGACGCGCTCCTTCAGCACCCAGCTCGTCGCCTGGATCGCGCCGCCCTCGATCTGGTTGATGACGCCGTCAGGGTTGATGGCCTCGCCGACATCGACCGCGAGCGTGAGCCGCCTCACGCGGATGTCGTCGGAGCCTTCGATCTCCGCAATCGCAGCGCAATAGGCGCCCGTGTTCTTGTAGCGCGCAAAGCCGACGCCGTAGCCGATACCGGTCCGCTTCTCCGGCTTCCACTGCGCGCGCCGGGCCGCGGCGCGGATGACGTCCTTTGCACGCTCGTCGCGCAGATGGCGCAGGCGAAACGCGACCGGATCCTCGTCGCGCAAAACGGCGATCTCGTCGAGCAGGGATTCGATGGCGAACACGTTGCCTTGCGCGCCCAGCGTCCGCAGCGCCGAGGTGCGCACCGGCATGGTCAGCAGGCGGTGGCTGATGATCGTCCAGGCCGGAAAATCGTAGAGCGGAACCGAATTGCGGTCGCCGCCGCCGCCATTGGCCGCCGGTGGATTGGTCGAGATCATGCGCGGGTAGGGATTTGCGATCTCGGTTGCCGCGAGCAGCGCTGGCTGTGCCGCGCGCCCCGGCCGCGCCGCGTGGCCGTTGCTCCAGATCGCATGGCGCCAGCCGACGATCTCGTTGTCTGCATCGAGATCGGCCGCGATCTCGATGGCCATGGCCGCGCCGAACGGCGCGTGGGACATCTCGTCGTGGCGCGACCACTGCACCCGGACTGGACGGCCGCCGGCCGCTTTCGCCAGCAGCACGGCATCGAGCGCAACGTCGTCGGCTGCATTGTGCCCGTAGCAGCCGGCGCCCTCCATATGCTCGACGACGATGTTTTCCGCCGGCAGCCTGAGCACGATCGCGAGATCGGCGCGCAGCAGATAGACGCCCTGGCTGTGGGTCCAGACCTGGACACGATCGCCCTCCCACCGCGCCATCGCACCGGACGGTGCGATCGAGGCGTGCGCGATGTAGGGGCGGGTGTATTGCCGGCGCAGAGTGCGCGCGGCCTTATTCGTCGAAGCCGATGTCCTGGTGTCGATGGTGATCGTCTCGACCGGTTGGCTCTTGAGGAAGCCCGCCAGATCGTTTTCGTCGGGCAGCGGCTCGCCGGCCGACCATGTCGCGCCTTTGCGCAGGGCATTCAGCGCGGCTTCCGCCGCCACCTCGCTGTCGGCGACCACGCCGGCGAAACCGCCGTCGCGAGCGATCGTGACGAGGCCCGGAATCGTGCGCGCGGCCGTTTCATCGAGCGCGGTCAATTTGGCGCCCGAGATGTCCGGCCGCAGCACGCGGCCGTGCAACAGGCCCGGCAGCGCACGGTCGTGGAGGAAACGCGGCCGTGCGAACACCTTGTCGGGAATGTCCACGCGCTGGATGGAATGTCCGGCAATGGCGCGCTTGGCGGCGGTCTTTGCCGCCGCGCCCACGCTGGCGTGGTGGTCGAGCGAGACGTCACCCGCCAGCTCCCAATAGCTGGTCCTGACATTGCCGGGACCCGAGATCGTGCCGTCATCGACATCGAGCAGCGAGGTATCGACGCCGAGGCGTTCCGACGCTGCGACGAGGAGGCGCTGGCGCACTTCGGCGCAAACGTGTCGCAGCGCGCGGCCGGATTGCTGGATCGAAAGGCTGCCCGAGGTGACGCCTTCGTTCGGGCTGGTCGCGGTCGAGGCGCGGATCATGTCGACCCTGGAGATGTCGACGTCGAGCTCGTCCGCCGCGATCTGCGCCAGCGCCGTGACGATGCCCTGGCCGATCTCGACCTTGCCGGGCAAGATCGCCACGCGGCYTTCGCCGGTGAACCGCACCCAGGACGACAGTCTTGGATTGGCGACGAGGCTGACCGGCAGGCTTGGGGCAGGGAGCGTCATGTGGCGGCCATCTCCGAGGCCGCGCGCAGCACGGCGCGGACCATGCGGTTATGCGATCCGCAACGGCACAGGTTGCGGTCGAGAGCCGTTCTGACCTCGGCCTCCGTCGGCGATGGATTGCGCTTCAGCAGCGCCGCCGCGCTGATCAGGATTCCCGCAACGCAATAGCCGCATTGCATCGCCTGTTCGGAGATGAAGGCGCGCTGTAGCGGATGCGGTTGCTCGGCCGTGCCGAGGCCTTCGATCGTGACGACGTCCTTGTCCGCGACCGACCACATCGGCATGTCGCAGGAGGCCATCGCGCGATCGCCGATCATGACATGACAGGCTCCGCACTCACCGGCGCCGCAGCCGAAATGCGGACCGGTGACGCCGAGCCGGCCGCGCAGCACCTCGAGCAGCGTCTGATCCGGATCCGCATCCACAGCCTTGGCCGCGCCGTTGAGCTGGAATTGAATGGTCGGCATGGTCGTTCTACCGCCTCAGGACTTGTCGAACTTCTTGACGACGTCGGCCCATTTCTCGATGTCGCCGCGCAGGAACTTGTCGAACTGCTCCGGCGTCATCGACATGGGCATGGCACCCTGCGCGGTCCAGAGTTTTATGATGTCGGGTCGCTTCACCATTGCGTTTATGGCGGCATTGAGTTTGTCGATAACAGGCTTTGGCGTGCCCGCCGGTGCCATCAGACCGAGCCAGATCGTCGCCTCATAGCCTGCTGCGCCCGCCTCGCCAACGGTCGGAACGTTCGGCAGCACCGCCGAGCGCTGCTGGCCGGTGGTGGCGAGGGCGCGGACCTGGTTCTCGGCGATATTCGGCGCCATTGCCGGCACGGCGTCGATCATCATCTGCACCTGTCCACCGATCACGCCGCTGCGCGCCTCGCCGCTGTTGCGGTAGGGCACGTGGACGACGTTGATGCCCGCCATCGCTTTGAACAGCTCGCCGGCCATGTGATAGGGCGTGCCCTGGCCGGAGGAGGCGTAGTTCAGCTTCCCCGGTTGCGATTTGGCGAGCGCGATGAACTCTTGCAGCGTCTTGGCTGGAACCTGCGGATTCACCACGATGACGAGATCGGAATAGTTCACCGGCGCGATCGGCGCGAGGTCGCGCATCAGCTCGTATTTGCGTTGCTCCGGCGTCAGCAGCGATTCATTCGCGGTCTGGGTGTTGGACATCATCAACAGCGTGTAGCCGTCGGCCGGCGACTTCGCCGCCTCGACGGTGCCGATGACACCGCCCGCGCCGGTGCGGTTCTCGATCACGAAGGGCTGGCCAAAGCTCTCCTGGAGCGCGTTGCCGATCAGCCGGGCCGCGACGTCGGCTGGCCCGCCGGCGCCGAAGGGCACGACGATCCGGACCGCGTGCGCGGGATAGTCTTGCGCCAATGAGGGGGCTGCGGCGGCTACGCCGAGCAGGCCGGCGGCCAGCGCCAGCATGAATCTTCGGGCCGTCACGCCCACCTCCCTGATGTCGTTCTTGTTGGATGCACTGTAGCGGCCGGGAACGCGGACTGTCGACGCCTCACAAGGTCGGTCGTGCCGGGAATATCGGGTGGTTTTCGGGGTCGCCGCGCCGCATTTCGTGCCTGCGGCAGGAACCGGCCGCGCGTGCGGTTTGAGCAAATCGCATGGGTATTGCCGGATAAATGCTCTCGGCCGGCCGGTATTTTGGTGTTACGAACTGGGACATGAACCAGCACGCCAAGATCGAAATCCGCCATTCGACCTGTCCGCATGACTGCCCCTCGGCCTGCGCCCTCGACGTCGAGGTGGTCGAAGGCCGCAGCATCGGCCGTGTCCGTGGTTCGAAGAAGCAGACCTATACGGCCGGCGTCGTGTGCGCCAAGGTCGCCCGCTATGCCGAGCGCATCCATCACCCCGAACGGCTGACGTATCCGATGCGCCGCACCGGGCCGAAGGGTTCCGGGCAGTTCGCGCGGATCTCGTGGGATGAGGCGCTGGACGAGATCGGACATCGGTTCAACGCGGCCGAGCGCGAGTTCGGCGCGGAATCGATCTGGCCGTATTACTACGCCGGCACGATGGGCTTGGTGATGCGCGACGGCCTCAACCGTCTCACGCATGTGAAGAAATATTCGCGCTTCTATCAGACGATCTGCGCCAACGTCGCGCGGATCGGATATGCGATCGGCACCGGCAAGATCGCCGGCGTCGATCCGCGCGAGATGGCGCTCTCCGACCTCGTGGTGATCTGGGGCACCAATCCGGTCAACACCCAGGTCAACGTGATGACGCACGCCGCGCGTGCCCGCAAGGAGCGCGGCGCCAAGATCGCCGCCGTCGACATCTACGACAACGAGACCATGAAGCAGGCTGACATCAAGATCATCCTGCGCCCCGGCACCGACGGCGCCTTCGCCTGCGGTGTCATGCACGTCCTGTTCCGCGATGGCTACGCCGACCGCGCCTATATGGACAAGTACACCGATTGCCCTGCCGAGCTGGAGGCGCATCTGAAGACGCGCACGCCGGAATGGGCCTCTGCCATCTGCGGCGTGCCGGTGTCCGAGATCGAGGCGTTTGCGAAGCTGGTCGGCGAGACCCAGCGGACCTTCCTTCGCCTCGGCTACGGCTTCACCCGCTCGCGCAACGGCGCGACGCAGATGCATGCCGCGCTGTGCATTCCCGCGGTGACCGGCGCCTGGCAATATGAAGGCGGCGGCGCCTTCTTCAACAATTACGCGCTGTGGCACTTCAACGAATCCATCATCGAGGGCCACGACGCGATCGACCGGACCACGCGGGCGCTCGACCAGTCGAAGATCGGCCGCATCCTCACCGGCGATGCCGAGGCTCTGCTCGGCAAGGGGCCGGTCAAGGCGATGCTGATCCAGAACACCAATCCGATGACGGTGGCGCCGGAGCAGGTGCTGGTAGCCCAGGGCTTTGCGCGCGAGGATCTGTTCGTCGCGGTGCACGAGCAGTTCATGACCGAGACGGCGCAGATGGCCGACATCGTGCTGCCGGCGACCATGTTCATGGAGCACGACGACCTCTATTACGGCGGCGGCCACCAGCACATCTCGGTTGGACCCAAGCTAATCGATCCGCCCGGCGAATGCCGCTCCAACCACCAGCTGTTGCAGGCGCTGGCGCCGCGGCTTGGCGCCAGGCATCAGGGCTTCGAGATGACGCCGCGCGAACTGATCGACGCGACGCTGAAGCTCAGCAACCACGGCGACATCGCCGGCCTCGAAGCCGACATCTGGCGCGACCTGCAACCGGACTTCCGCACCGCGCATTTCCTCGACGGCTTTGCCCATGCCGACGGGAAATTCCATTTCAGGGCGGACTGGGCGCATCCGCCGTTCGGCCAGACGATGGGCGATGTCGACCAGATGCCGTCACTGCCCGACCATTGGGCGGTGATCGAGCACGCCGACCAGGCCCATCCGTTCCGGCTTGCGACCAGTCCCTCGCGCAGTTTCCTCAACACCACCTTCAACGAGACGCCGTCCTCGCAGGCGCGCGAAGGCAAGGCGAGCGTGATGATTCATCCGCTGGACGCGGCCTCCCTCGACATCGCCGACGGCGACGCCGTGACGCTCGGCAACACCCGCGGCGAGACCACGCTGATTGCGACGCTGTTCGAGGGCGTGCGGCGCGGCGTCCTGATCGCGGAGTCCGTTCATCCGAACAAGAATCATGTCGGCGGCCGCGGCATCAACATGCTGACGGGCGCCGAAGCAGTGGCGCCGATCGGCGGCGCCGCATTCCACGACAACAAGGTCTGGATCAAAAAGGCGACCTCTGCTCAAGGCACGCACTCGGTCACACCGTAGCCCGCAAACTCCTTTGCGATGTTCGGATCCATCGATTTCGCCAGCGCGATGTCGCTGGCGCCGTCGCCCCCGCTCCTGCGGGTGGCGACGCCGCGGCCGAACAGCGAGGACGACGAGCGTGGGTTGCGCTGGACCGCGTCAGTGTAGTCCTTGATCGCTTCAGTGGTCCGGTCGAGCTTGAGGTTGACGAGCCCGCGGCTGTCGAACGCATCGCTCAAGCCGGGATCGAGCTGAAGCGCCAGATTGCAGTCGGCGAGCGCACTTTGCAGGTCGCCGGTCGCAGCCCGCGTCCAGCAGCGATTGTTCAGCGCTTGCGCGTCCCTGGGGTCACGGCGGATCACCGCGTCAAAATCCTGCATGGCGAGCGCGTGAGCGCGCTTGATCGCGTAGACCTGGCCGCGCTTGTAGCGCGAGATGGCATCGTTGGCGTTGGCCGCGATCTTGCGGCTGAGTTCGGCGATAACAGGGTCTCTTGCGAGGTCGTCCGCACTCGGAGTGGGCTCTGCTTGCGGCACCTCGCAGACCGGCTTCTGCGGCGTCGGCATCGTCGGAGCCGGGTCGGCGGTCGTGTTGTCCGGCGGTCGCGCCACGAGGCCCGCAAACGAGAATTCCGTCGTCAGCGAGGACGACAGCCACGGCACCTGCTCACGGTTGGTGGCGGCGACCACGCCGTTCTTGGTATTGGTCAACGCCTGTTCGGCGCTGATGTTCGGCGCGCGCATCTCGCGCAGCAACTCGGCGACGAACAGGCTGCGATCGGTCTTGCCGGTCGCCGCGACTGCGCCGAGCGCGGTCGAATAGAGCACCAGCGAATTGCTCGGCGCGATCGCCGGCGCAAGGCCGGCCGAATAGCGGCGGAAGCGCCGCTCGAACGGGTTGCGGCGGGAGGCGTCGATCAGGGCGATCTTGATCGCGGCGCCGCGTGTGTTCATCTCGGCGAGAATGGTGTCGAGGCTGAAGCCGTCGCGCGACACGTCGGGCTCGGCCCRGATCTGTGCATCGACGGGAAGCAGGTAGGTTTGCCGGTTGGACTGGATGCCAAAGCCATCGAAGAAGATCAGCGCGACCGCGCCGCGTTCGATGCGGGCATAGAAGCGATCCAGCGCCTGCCGCATGGCGTCGCCCGTGAGGTTCGTCTGCCGGTCGGCCACAAAGCCGTTGCGCTTCAACTCATCGGCGACGGCTTGCGCGTCGTTGGCGGCGTCGTTGAGCACCAATTCGTTGTCGGGATATTTCGCGTTGCCGATCACCAGCGCGAGTTTCGCCGCATCGGCCGCGCGGCTCGTTGTGCCGGCGCACGTCGCGATGAGGCCTGCCAGCAGCAATGCAATGATGGTGCGCATGAAATGGCTCATCGGTCATCGAAATCTCTGGTCAGGATAGAGGTCGTGGCCGGTAATTCAATCGGCAACCGAACTTGCGCTCACACGCTATGGTGACACGGCGTTGCAGAATGCCCTTGCACCCGCCGCCCGACCTGCCGCAAATGGCAGAAAACGGGAACAAGGAAGCGAGCGTGCCATGACCGACACCACAGCCGTCATCACCGAGAAGCGCGGGCAGGCGTTCTGGATCACCATCAACCGGCCGGAGAAACGCAACGCGCTGAATGGCGAGGTCATCGCCGGCATCACCAAAGGCTATCGCGACGCGCATGACGACAAGGACGTCCGCGTCATCGTGCTGACGGGCGCGGGCGACAAGGCGTTCTGCGCGGGCGCCGATCTGCAGAACTCCGGTGCGGCTTTCGCGATGGATCATTCCAAACCAAATGTCGACTATGCCGATCTGTTACGTTTGTCACAGAACGCCACCAAACCGGCGATTGCGCGGGTCGGCGGCGTCTGCATGGCCGGCGGCATGGGCCTGTTGTGCATGACCGACATGGCGGTTGCGGCCGATCACGTCATCTTCGGCCTGCCGGAGGTGAAGGTCGGCGTTTTTCCGATGCAGGTCCTGAGCCTGTTGCAGAGCATCGCACCGCCGCGCCTCGTCAACGAATGGGCGCTGACCGGCGAGCCGTTCGACGCGAAGGCGGCGCAGGCAGCGGGCCTGCTCAACTACGTCGTGCCGACGGCCGAGCTGGACGCCAAGGTCGACTGGCTGATCGGCCGTATCGTCGACAAATCCCCGACCGCGATCCGCCGCGGCAAATACGCCATGCGCGCCATCGCCTCGATGTCGTTCGACGAGAGCATCGCCTACACCGAGAGCCAGATCGCGCTGCTGGCGATGACCGAGGATGCGAAAGAGGGCCTGAAGGCGTTCAGCGAGAAGCGCAAGCCGGTTTGGACGGGCCGATGAGGGCGGAGCTCTCAGTCAGCGTCGTCCCGGCGAAGGCCGGGACCCATACTGCGTGATCCATCTGTGACGGGCGGCGTCAGTACCGCGGGAATGCCCCATCACTAAACTAACAGTCTTCGCCAAATTTTTGCCTGTGGTTATGGGTCCCGGCCTTCGCCGGGACGACCTCGGGGAGAGAGCATCGCCAATACTGCAACAAGGTCATTGCGAGCGCAGCGAAGCAATCCAGACTGTCTCCTACCCCGCGTTGGCCTTCAATCCCGCCGCCTGGATGCCCGCGACCGCGCAGGCCTCGTCATTGTCGGAGGTGTCGCCGGATACGCCGACGGCGCCGAGCAATGTGGTGCCGTCCATGATCAGCACGCCGCCGGGGACCGGCACCAGCGCGCCCTTGGCAATCGTGTTCACGGCGTCGATGAAATAGGCCTGCTCCTGGGCCCGCTGGTACAGCGCGCGCGACCCCATGCCCATGGCAAGCGCGCCATAGGCCTTGCCGTGCGCGATCTCGCCCCGCATCAGGCTGGTGCCGTCCTGGGCTGCTGCGACCTTGAGCACGCCGCGCGCGTCCAGGATGGTGACGACAAGCGGCTTCAGCTTCAGCTCGGTGGCCTTCGCGAAGGCGGCGTCGAGGATCTTGCGGGCGGTGTCGAGCGTCAGTTCAGCCATGGTTGGGTTCCTTTGCAGCTGGAGAAGGGGAATTGGTGTTGGCGCGATCGAGGCTCATCGCCAGCACGCGCGCGACGTGAAGCGCTTCGCGCTTTGTGCCGTCGTGGATCTGGTGCCGGCACGAGGTGCCGTCGGCGACGACCAGCGTATTCTGATCCGCGCGCCGCACGGCGGGCAGCAGCGACAGCTCGGCCATCTCGATCGAGGCGTCATAGGTCTCAGTGCCATAGCCGAAGGCGCCGGCCATGCCGCAGCAGCTGGACTCGATGGTCTCGACCYCGAGGCCGGGAACGAGCCGCAGCACCTGCTCGACCGGCTTGAAGGCGCCGAAGGATTTTTGATGGCAATGGCCGTGCACCACGGCCTTGTCGGCGACGGCGCCGAGCGGCAGTTGCAGCCGGCCGGCCTGGGCCTCGCGCACCAGGAATTCCTCGAAGGTCAGCGCATGGGCACTGATGGCCTTGGCGTCATCGTCCTTGCGCAGGGAGGCGAGCTCGTCGCGCAGCGTCAGCAGGCAGCTTGGCTCGAGGCCGACGATCGGCACGCCGCGCGCGGCGAAAGGCGCGAAGGCGGCCACCAGCCGGTCCAGCTCTGTCTTGGCCTCGTCGACGAGACCCGCCGAGAGGAAGGTGCGCCCGCAGCACAGCGGGCGGCTGCCGCTCGCCGGCTTGGGCAGATGCACGCGATAACCGCCGGCAGCGAGCACGCGCAGCGCGGCGTCGAGGTTTTCGCGCTCATAGATGCGATTGAACGTATCTGCGAACAGCACGACCTCGCGGCCGCTCTCCGGGCCGACCGCTTGCGCGGGCGGCGCAAACACGTCGCTGCGGAAGGCAGGAAGGGCGCGGCGCGCGCTGATGCCGGCAAAGCGCTCGAACAGCTTTCGCAGCAGCGGGCTGCGGTTGCGCAAATTCGCGAGCGGCGCGAAGCGCGAGGCGAGGCCGGCATAGCGCGGAAGATAGCCGACCAGGCGGTCGCGCAGCGTCAGGCCGTGGGAGGCCGTGCGCGCGGCGAGGACCTCGATTTTCATCTTGGCCATGTCGACGCCAACAGGGCACTCATGGCGACAGGCCTTGCAGGAGACGCAGAGCTTGAGCGTCTCCATCATCTCGTCGGAGGAAAGCGCATCCGCGCCGAGCTGGCCGGAGATCGCGAGCCGCAGCGTGTTAGCGCGCCCCCGAGTGACATCCTTCTCGTTGCGCGTCGCGCGGTAGGACGGGCACATCACGCCGCCCTCGAGCTTGCGGCAGGCGCCGTTGTTGTTGCACATCTCGACCGCGCCCTGGAAACCGCCGCCGGCGCCGGGATAGGCGGACCAGTCGAGCTTCGTCTTCAGCTCCGTGACGCGATAGTCCGGCCGGTAGCGGAACAGCGAGCGGTCGTCCATCCTGGGCGCATCGACGATCTTGCCGGGATTGAGGACGCCATCGGGGTCGAAGCGCTGCTTCACCTCCCTAAAGTCGGCAACGAGGCGTTCGCCGAACATCGTTTCGTGGAATTCCGAGCGCACCAGACCGTCGCCATGCTCGCCGGAATGCGAGCCCTTGTATTCGCGCACCAGCGCGAAGGCCTCTTCGGCGATGGCGCGCATCGCCTTGACGTCCTTCTCCAGCTTCAAATTCAGCACGGGCCGCACATGCAGGCAGCCCTCGGAGGCATGCGCATACATCGTGCCGCTGGTGCCGTGCCTGGCAAAGACCTCGTTCAGCCGCGCGGTGTAGTCGGCGAGATGCGGCAGCGGCACGGCGCAGTCCTCGACGAAGGAGACCGGCTTGCCCTCCTGCTTCATCGACATCATGACGTTGAGGCCGGCGGCACGGAAATCCGCGATGCCGCTTTGCAGCGCGGGCTCGACGATCTCGACCACGCCGCCCCATTTGCGCGTGTCGTTGTTCCAGCCGAAGCCGAGATCGCCCATCAGCTCGCCGAGCTGCTTCAGGCGCAGGATATTGTCGGCCTGGTCCTCTTCGGCGAATTCGACCACCAGCACGGCGTCCGGATCGCCCTTGATCGCGGCCGAGATGATCGGCCTGAACATCGCGATGTCGCGGCCGAGCGCGATCATGGTGCGGTCGACCAGCTCGACCGCGATCGGCTTGAGCTTGACCAGATGCTGGGCCGCATCCATCGCCTCGTAGAAGCTGCCGAAATGGCAGACGCCGAGCGCCTTGTTGCGGATCACGGGCCAGAGCTTCAGCTCGACCTTGGTGGTGAAGGCGAGGGTGCCTTCGGAGCCGACCAGCRGATGCGCCATGTTGTTCGGCGCGTTGCGCGGCACCAGCGCATCGAGATTGTAGCCGCCGACGCGGCGCTGCACCTTTGGAAAGCGCGCGGCGATCTCGTCGGCCTCGCGGCTGCCGAGATCGAGCATGTCGCGGAACAAGGCGCGCGTGCTGTCGCTGACCTCGACGTCGGAGAGATCGCGCGAGACCTCGCCGAAGCGGCTGAGCGTGCCGTCGGCAAGCGCCGCCTCCATCGACAGCGTGTTGTCGCGCATGGTGCCGTAGCGCAAGCTGCGGCCGCCGCAGGAATTGTTGCCGGCCATGCCGCCGATGGTGGCGCGGGAGGCGGTGGAGACGTCGACCGGAAACCACAGGCCGTGCTTCTTGAGCTGGCGGTTGAGGTCGTCGAGCACGATGCCGGGCTCGACCACGCAGGTGCGGTTCGCGACGTCCAGCGACAGGWTGCGGTTCAGGTGCTTCGAGAGGTCGACGACGAGGCCGTCATTGACGGTCTGGCCGCATTGCGAGGTGCCGCCGCCGCGCGGGGTGACCTTGCGGCCCTCGTCACGGGCGATCGCCAGGGCCTTCAGCGCCTCGTCCATGGTCTTGGGCACGACCACGCCTGCGGGCACGATCTGGTAGAACGAGGCGTCGGTGGCGTAGCGGCCGCGGCTGAAGCGGTCGAACAGGACGTCGCCGGTCAATTCCGACCGCAGGCGCCGTTCGAGCGAGGAGGCGTTTGTCATCCCTGATCCCGGGCTGACCCAGCGAGGCTCAGCCTTGCTGAGTTATTCATTATTGTTCATGACCGATTATATTATGAATTCAAAATGAGCAAGCCAGCCGCCGTCAGGACGAGGCTGGCGCGTCCTCTTGCGGCTCGGTCAGGTGCTCGATCGCGGCCATTCGCTTGTTGCGCAGGTGCTGGAACAGGATGTCGCTGAGCTCGCTGCCGGCGCGGCGGCGCAGCGCATCGAGGATGGCCTCGTGCTCGCGCATGGCTTCCGCCCAGCGCTGCCGCTTGCGGGCGAAATTGGCGGAGTAGCGGACGCGGCGAATGCGCCCGGCGAAGTTGGCGTAGGCCGTCTTCAGCGTCTCGTTGCGCGCGGCCGCCACGATGCTCTCGTGAATGCGCTGGTTGGCCTGGAAATAGCCGTGCATGTCGCGGTGCAGATAGTGGCCGTACATCTCGTAATGCAGCTGCTCGATCGCGATGATTTCCGCATCGGTAATGGCCTCGCAGGCGAGGCGCCCGGCGAGGCTTTCCAGGCCCGCCATGACGTCGAACAGCTCCTCGAGGTCGCGCTGGCTGAGCTGGCGCACCCGGGCGCCGCGGTTCGGTAGCAGCTCGATCAGGCCTTCGGCGGCGAGTACTTTGAGCGCCTCGCGCAAGGGCGTGCGGGAGATGCCGAGCATCTCGCAGAGCTGGCGCTCGGGAACGCGCGCGCCGTCGGGAATGTTGCCTTCGACCACGTAGTCGCGCAGCCGCAGCAGGATCTCGCCGTGAAGCGAGGCCTCCTGGCGGTCACCGCCGTTTCCGGCCGGCGGGGCTAAGGGAATCCCGGTGTCGGGAATCGTGGATTTCATTTGCAGCACAATAGTTTGCTCGTTTGGTCACGTCGACGTCCACAATCGAATACCAAATTTCGATTGAAAGGACAAAAAATGAATGCAAAATAGTCGGCGCCGCCGACCAGAACCCGCCGACAGGGAGGTTTTCATGCACCAGGGACGCCATTTCCTTCAGATTCCGGGCCCAAGCCCGGTCCCCGAGCGCGTCCTGCGCGCCATGGACATGCCGGTCATCGACCACCGGAGCGCCGAATTCGGCGAGCTCGGCCGGACCGTGCTCGAAGGCAGCCAGAAGATTTTCCAGACCGCGGGGCCGGTGGTGATCTTCCCCTCGTCGGGGACCGGCGCCTGGGAGGCTGCGATCGTCAACACGCTGTCGCCGGGCGACAGGGTGCTGATGGTCGAGACCGGCCATTTCGCCACCCTGTGGCGCCAGATGGCGGGCCGCTTCGGCATCGAGGTCGATTTCGTTCCCGGCGACTGGCGTCGCGGCGCCGATCCCGCCGTGATCGAGGCGAAGCTCGCCGAGGACAAGGCACGCGCGATCAAGGCCGTGATGGTCGTGCACAACGAGACCTCGACCGGTGCGACCAGCCGCATCGCCGAGATCCGCGCCGCGATCGACCGCACCTCGCATCCCGCGCTGCTGATGGTGGACACCATCTCCTCGCTCGGCTCGGTCGACTACCGCCACGACGAATGGAAGGTCGACGTCAGCGTCAGCTGCTCGCAGAAGGGCTTCATGCTGCCGCCCGGCCTCGGCTTCAACGCGATCTCGGAGAAGGCCCGCGCTGCGTCCAAGACCAACAAGATGCCGCGCTCCTATTTCGACTGGGAGGAGATGCTGAAGCCGAACGCGAAAGGCTTCTTCCCCTACACGCCGGCGACCAATCTGCTCTACGGCCTGCGCGAGGCGATCGCGATGCTGCTCGAAGAGGGGCTCGACAACGTCTTCGCCAGGCATCAGCGGTTAGCGGCGGCCACGCGTGCCGCCGTCAATCATTGGGGCCTCGAGGTGCTCTGCCAGGAGCCGGCCGAGTTCTCGCCGGTGCTCACGGCGGTGCTGATGCCGCCGGGACATGATGCCGATCAGTTCCGCCAGATCGTGCTTGAAAACTACAACATGTCGCTCGGCTCGGGCCTGTCGAAGGTCGCCGGAAAGGTCTTCCGCATCGGTCATCTCGGCGAATGCAACGCGCTGACGCTGCTCGGCGCACTCACCGGCGTGGAGATGGGCCTGTCGGTTGCGGGCGTGCCGCATCGCTCCGGCGGCGTCGATGTCGCGATGAAGCTTTTGGAGCAGCGCCCGCAGGGCAATGCGTCGCCGCATCTGAAAGTGGTCGGCACTTAAGTCGCGCGGGACACGCGAGCAGCAATCATAACAACAGCAATTCGGGAGGGGTGAGATGGGGGTTCGGTTCAAGGCCACGCATGTCGTGCTGGCGATGCTCTGCGCGATGTATTTCATTACCTATGTCGACCGGGTGAACATCGGCACGGCGGCGAGCGAGATCCAGAAGGAGCTGGGCCTCTCGAACACCCAGCTCGGCCTCGTCTTCTCGGCCTTCGCCTATCCTTATCTGCTGTTCCAGGTGATCGGCGGCTGGGTCGGCGATCGTTTCGGGCCGCGCAAGACGCTGTTCTGGTGCGGCATGATCTGGGCGGTGGCGACCATCATGACCGGCTTCGTGCACGGTCTTACCGCGCTTTTCATCGCGCGCTTCGCGCTCGGCTTCGGCGAGGGCGCGACGTTCCCGACCGCAACACGCGCGATGCAATATTGGACGCCGGCGAACCGCCGCGGATTTGCGCAAGGTCTGACCCATTCCTTCGCCCGGCTCGGCAATGCCGTCACGCCGCCCGTGGTGGCGCTGTTGATCCTCTGGCTGACCTGGCGCGGCGCCTTTGTCGTGCTCGGCTTCGTCAGCCTCATCTGGGGCGTGATCTGGGTCTGGTACTTCCGCAACGAGCCGAAGGAGCATGCCTCCATCACCGAAGCCGAGCTTGCGGCGTTGCCGCCGCGCCCGACCGGCGAGCGGCCGCGGGTGCCGTGGGGGCCGCTGCTTGGCCGGATGTGGCCGGTGACGCTGACCTATTTCTGCTACGGCTGGTGCCTGTGGCTCTATCTCAACTGGCTGCCGCTGTTCTTCAAGAACAACTACGGTCTCGACATCAAGAACTCGGCGCTGTTCGCCTCCGGCGTGTTCTTCGCCGGCGTGGTCGGCGACAGTGTCGGCGGCGTGCTGTCGGACAAGATCCTCGACCGCACCGGCAATGTCCGCCTGGCGCGGCTCAGCGTCACCGTTGCGGGATTTACGGGGGCGCTGCTCTCGCTGTTTCCGATCCTGTTCGTCCACGACATCACCATCGTCGCGCTGTGCCTGTCGGCCGGCTTCTTCTGCGCCGAGCTCGTGATCGGCCCGATGTGGTCGATCCCGATGGACATCGCCCCGAAATATTCCGGGACCGCCTCGGGAATCATGAATACCGGCTCGGCCTTCGCGGCCATCGTCTCCCCGCTGGTCGCGGGCTTCGTGATCGACGCGACCGGCAACTGGTACCTGCCGTTCCTGATGTCGATGGGGCTGCTGCTGCTCGGCGGCTTTTCCGCCTTCCTGATGCATCCGGAACGCCCGTTCGCGGAGGGCGAGGGCAGGTTGCCGTCCGGAAAGGTGGTGCCCGCGGAGTAGGGGGCGGCGGAGGCCCGCCGCCCATGCATGGGAGGAGCCTTAAGGAGAGGGGACAAGCCGGTCAAATGGTGCTATTCGGCGGCCATCAAAATCAAGGCAAGACCGGGAAGGACGCCGATGACCGTGCATACTGGAAGGCATTTCCTACAGATTCCAGGACCGACCAACGTGCCCGACCGCGTGCTGCGGGCGATGGACATGCCGACGCTGGACCATCGCGGTCCGGAGTTCGCCGAGCTCGGCTTCGCCGTGCTTGCCGCGATGCAGCGCGTGTTCCGCACCAAGCAGCCCGTGATCATCTTCCCCTCGTCCGGCACCGGCGCCTGGGAAGCGGCGATGGTCAACGTGTTCTCGCCCGGCGACAAGGTCCTGATGTGCGAGACCGGCCAGTTCGCCGTGCTGTGGCGCGGTATCGCCGACAAGTTCAAGCTCGACGTCGACTTCATCCCGAGCGACTGGCGCCATGGCGCCGATCTCGCCGAGATCGAGAAGCGGCTCGCGGCCGACAAGCAGCACACGATCAAGGCGGTCTGCGTCGTGCACAACGAGACCTCGACCGGCTGCGTGACCCCGCCGCTGGAGGTGCGCAAGCTGCTCGATCGCGTCAAGCATCCGGCGCTGCTGATGGTCGACACCATCTCCGGCCTCGGCTCGATGGAATACGAGCACGACGCCTGGGGCATCGACGTCTCGGTCGCGGGCTCCCAGAAGGGCCTGATGCTGCCGCCCGGCCTCGGCTTCAACGCGGTCTCGGAGAAGGCGCTCGCGGTCGCCAAGGCCAACCCCGGCATGCGCTCCTACTGGGACTGGCAGGAGGTCATCAGCTTCAACAACCTCGGCACCTTCCCCTATACGCCCGCGACCAACCTGCTCTACGGCCTGCGCGAGGCGGTCAAGATGCTGGAAGAGGAAGGGCTGGAGAACGTCTGGACCCGCCACAAGCGCCACAGCGCGGCGACGCGCGCTGCGGTCAAGGTCTGGGGCCTGGAGACGCAGTGCGTCGATCCCGCGGCGCATTCGCCTGCGCTGACCGGCGTGCGCGTGCCGGATGGACACGACGCCGACGCCTTCCGCAAGGTGGTGCTGGAAAACTTCGACATGTCGCTCGGCACCGGCTTGAACAAGGTCAAGGGCAAGGTGTTCCGCATCGGCCATATCGGTCATTTCAACGATCTGATGCTGATGGGCACGCTCGCGGGTGTCGAGATGGGCCTCGATCTTGCAAAGATTCCGCACCGGAGCGGCGGCGTATTGGCGGCCATGGACGTCCTGAAGGGACGCGATGCGGTGCCGATGGCCAAGGCACAGGTGGCCTGAACTAACCTTGAAAGTGAGCGCGCGATGAACGCACCGACGACTGCCAACGAAGACCTGCTCTACTCCGTCCAGGACGGCATCGCGCGGATCACCTTCAACCGCCCGCAGGCGCGCAACGCAATGACCTTCGCCATGTATGACCGCATGGCGGAGATCTGCACCGAGATCAACACCGACCGTTCGATCAAGGCGCTGATCCTGACCGGCGCCGGCGACAAGGCGTTCGCCTCCGGCACCGATATCTCGCAATTCCGCGCCTTCAAGACCGCGCAGGACGCGCTCGATTACGAGGCCCGTATCGACCGCGTGCTCGGCACGCTCGAGCAGTGCCGTGTGCCCGTGATCGCGGCGATCGCGGGGGCCTGCACCGGCGGCGGCGCCGGCATTGCCGCCTGCTGTGACCTCCGCATCGGGACCGAGACGACGCGCATCGGCTTTCCGATCGCGCGCACGCTCGGCAACTGCCTGTCGATGTCCAACATCAGCCGCGTCGTCTCGCTGGTGGGACCTGCCCGCACCAAGGATATGATCTTCAAGGCGCGCCTGGTCGAGGCGCCGGAAGCGCTCGCCCTCGGCCTGCTCAACGAGATCGTGCCCGACGTCGAGACGCTTCAGCGTCGCGCCGACGAGACCGCCAAGCTCGTCGCGAGCCACGCGCCGCTCACGCTCGAAGCAACCAAGGAAGCAGTGCGCCGCATCCGCCGCACGCTGTCGCGCGAAGAGGGCGAGGACCTGATCCTCAAGGCCTATATGAGCGAAGATTTCCGCGAGGGCATGGACGCCTTCCTCAACAAGCGCACGCCCGTCTGGAAGGGCAAGTAGCGAGCGCGCCGTCGAGCGCTTTCCGTCAGCCGAAAGTCATATGCGGCGACACGACCGTCTGCTTGAACTCGTCAGCAATAGTCCGCACAATGTAGCGATAACCTTCCCGGCATCACAAAGCCAATAAGAATCAGGGGACGAAACTCGTGCGAATTTCAGTGAAAGCCTTCGGCGCCGCGACCGCGCTGTTGTTGGGCACGCCGGCTTTTGCCGGCTGGGAACCGACCAAGCCGGTCGAGATCGTGGTGGCGGCCGGTGCGGGCGGTGCTTCCGATCAGATGGCGCGGATGATGCAGGCCGCGATCCAGAAGAACAATCTGATGAAGCAGCCGATTGTCGTCTCGCTCAAGGGCGGCGCCTCGGGCGCGGAAGCGCTGATGTACATGAAGTCCAGCGAGGGCGACCCCAACAAGGTGCTGATCGCCTATTCCCTGATCTACATGCTGCCGCTGTCGGCGAAGATTCCGTTCAACTGGCGTGAGCTGACTCCGCTTTCGGTGATTGCGCTCGACCAGTTCGTGCTGTGGGACAACAGCGCCGGTCCGAAGACGGTGAAGGAATTCGTCGCGGCCGCGAAGGCGGCGAGCTCGCCGTTCAAGATGGGCGGCACCGGCTCCAAGCGCGAGGATCACGTGCTGACCGTGTTCCTGGAGCAGAAGACCGGCGCGAAATTCTCCTATCTGCCCTACAAGTCCGGCGGCGAGGCCGCGACCCAGCTCGTGGGCAATCACACCGAAGCCAACGTCAACAACCCCAGCGAAAACCTCGAAGTCTGGCGCGCCGGTCAGGTGCGTCCGCTCTGCGTGTTCGACAAGGAGCGCATCTCCTACACCAGCAAGGTGACGGACACGCAGTCCTGGGCCGACATCCCGACCTGCAAGG
>NZ_JBFUES010000020.1:0-20307 GCF_056403875.1 Bradyrhizobium sp. P2_E8 | reverse complement strand
TCCCGAAGGCGTCTCGGAGATGGGCGACAGCTTTCCGCTTGGCCGCGGGCGTCACCATTTCTTTCCCACGAGGTCCTTCAAGGCTGCGTTGTCCAGCATGGCGTCGGCCAGCAACCGTTTCAGCCGCGTGTTCTCATCCTCCAGCGTCTTCAGCCGCTTGGCCTCCGAGACCTCCAGCCCGCCGAACTTGGCCTTCCATTTGTAGATGCTGGCGTCGCTGACGCCATGCTTGCGGCACAGATCGGCGACCGACACGCCGGCCTCATGCTCCTTCAAGATCCCGATGATCTGCTCCTCCGAAAAGCGGCTGCGCTTCATGCTCTAGTCCTTGTCGTGGGCCAGAACGAACTTCAAACTGGATTAAACCCGCGGGGCAAGGTCACCGAGCCCGAACTTGCCGGTCAGTGCAGAAACCGCCGTGCAATGTCGGCTTCGGGTCAAACGCGGAAGTCGGCGGGTCCATGGTGGATGGTCTGCTCTGCCACCGTGAGCGGACATCACCGGAGCCGCGGTTCAGGTTCGCGAAGGGCCACAACCCGACGTGTGGGGCTTTGCTTGTGGTCCGCAGGTGTACCATCGGCCGACCCCGCTCGCGATAGCTGAGGCGCAGCCTATCCCGTGCCTACCTCGCCAGATCCCACTTTACGTTATCAAAGGGAATGTAAGCGTTGTTGTTGTACCCGCGTCGCTGCTGGTCTGATCGACGGTACCGCCAATTTGTCTCGCCAAAGAGGTAATCAGCTTAAGGCCCGACCCGTTTTCGTTTGGATGTTGAATGCCGCGACCGTTGTCGGTCACTGTCAATCGGGCCTCGCCGTAGCCGACGCCTCCCACCAAACTTACGCTGATCCTGCCTCCCTCTGCACCGAACGCATGTTTGATGCTGTTCATCGCAGTCTCATTCAAAATGAGGCCAACCGGGAGGGCGCGGTCGATCGCCAACTCGAGTTCGTCGCACTCGACGTCTACTTCAACCTCATCCACCTGATTGCGGATCGCGCTGCAAAGAGCCCGGATGTAATGGGAAAGTCTGACGATCTGCCCTTCTTGGCGAGGGGCAAGCTGATCATGTGCGAGCGAGATGGCGTTGATGCGGCTGGCCACGTGGTCCAGAGCGCGGTGTGATTCCGAGCCAAGATAGCGGCGCTTCTGGATGGAAATCGAGGACAGGACGAGTTGAAAATTGTTCTTGACCCGATGTTGCATCTCCCGAAGCAAGATCTGCCCCTTTTTAACTTCGGCGACCGCAGCCATAAGGCTTGCATGTTCGTCCGGTCGCGCATCGCGACGCAGCACAGCACCTATCAGCGCCGCGGCGGCGGTCAGAAACTCGGTCGTATCCTGCGAGAAGTCTCTCGGCTTCGTACTGTCCACCTCCAGCACGCCCCATGCGGCACCGCCGATGAGGATCGGGACGTTGCTGACAGCCACAATGCCATGCTCCGCCAAGAACTCGGAACGAACAAATTCCTTCTGCTCGGCGAAATCTCTGATGCTGACAGGCTCGGCCGTTTGAAAGGCGCGGCCAGGCGGCGAGCGGAGGTCGGCCGACAGCGTGGCGGTGCGGACGGCACTCTCCTTCCAGCCAACTCCCGCAATCAACAGAAGACCGGACGTGTCTGGACGATATTGAAGCACCTTAACATGGTGGATTTCCACGGCTCGGGCAATTTGCAGCACGGCTTGGTCCAAGAAGCGCTCTGTTCCGGCGTCTTCGACCGAAAGACGACCGATATCGACCAAAATGCGGATGTGGCGCCGGAGTTTGTCCAGCACATCGCCGTCAGTGTGTTCGGTCGGGTGGTCCTCCATTCGTTTCTAACATCGGGCCTCATGAATTGTGCCTAAGTAAGCGCGTCACCAATCGCCAAAGCGCACCCGGATTGCTTGCTTCCGTCGGCAGGACTGGATGGCTGCGCTCCTACGGGAGCGGCAACAGCGTCCGCAATTTAGCCCTCAACTGGTCGACCGAAAACGGCTTGCCGATCGCCAACGTACCTTTGGGGGCTCCAAAAAGAGATGGGATTTCGAGGGGGAAGGCTTGCTGAGCCGAGCTCCACAGGGAACCTCCGCTCCGATGCGGGTTTGATTCTCGAGACAAACAGCGAGAGCGAAAATGGGAAACAGTGGCGTGGGAATGCTACTTGGCGATACCTCAGTGACGGCGCTCTGGATGATGTTTATCGGCGCCTTCATCTTGGGTGGCACAATTCTCTATGGCGTCATGAAGACGGGAAGGTTGCGCCGCAGCGAGCGTGCGCAGCTCGACCGAAACACAGAGATGGCGCAGCGCCGCGACGACCCGGAGAAAAGAGCCGCTCGTTARCAATCGGCGCGTCGAACGGTCAAACGTAAGATTTAGGAACTTAGGCCGGAATGGCGCTAGATGCCGTAATGGGCCCTGCTCCGTGCAAGGGGGCATGATGGTGGCTGTCCCCCGATAGATGATGAAACGGGGTCACGACTTGAGTCGGCCCCAAGCATCTGGAGACGGAGGACAGTCGTGGAGAACTATGCCGGAATTGACGTGTCATTGGAACTGTCGAGCGTATGCGTTGTGGATGCCCAAGGTAAAATCCTGAAGGAAGCGAAGGTCGCGAGCGAACCTGACGCCTTGGTTGAATTTTTCGAGACGCTTGGTTTTGCAGTGAAGCGGATCGGGCTGGAGGCTGGGCCGCTGTCGCAATGGCTGCATGCGGCGCTGAAAACAGCAGGATTCGAGACGGTCCTGCTGGAAACACGGCATGTGAAGGCAGCATTGTCGGCGATGACAGTGAAGACGGATCGCGAGGATGCACGCGGAATTGCCCAGTTGATCCGGATGGGATGGTTCCGCGCGGTGCACGCAAAGTCGATAGGGGCTCAAGAGGTTCGAGCGCTGCTGGTTGCGCGCAGGCAGCTTCTTGGGCGACGTATCGATGTGGAATTGAGTATCCGCGGGATTTTGCGTGGCTTTGGGCTGAAGGTTGGCCCGGTGACGCGGCAGAATTTCGAAGCGCGGATCCGAGAGTTGGTTGCGGGTCAGGCGACATTGGAACGCATTGCCATAGCGATGCTTTCGGCACGATCGGCCTTGAAGGCAGAGTACGGAAGGCTACACAAAGCTGTGCTGGCAACGGTGCGTGACGATGCGGTCTGTCGCCGGCTAATGACAGTGCCAGGTGTTGGTCCCCTAGTGGCGATTACCTACAAATCGGCGATTGATGATCCTCATCGCATTGTAAAATCGAAGGCGGCAGGCGCGCTGTTCGGGCTCACGCCAAAGAAATACCAATCGGGAGAAAAGGACGTCACGGGCGGGATCACGCTGGCCGGCGACGAGATAGTGCGTACGGTGTTGTATGAGGCCGCCAACGTTCTGCTATCGCGCATCACGCGATTCTCAAAACTTAAGCGCTGGGGGATGGACGTCGCCAAGCGGCGAGGCTCGAAGCGCGCAAAAGTCGCCTTGGCACGTAAGCTCGCAGTGATCCTGCATCGAATCTGGGTCGACGGCACAACTTACCGATGGACCGACGCGGGCCCGATCGCAGCATAGAACACGAGGAGAAGAGTTGGAATGCAACCGGGCTGAACTGAGCCTGGTGCCCGAAGTCCCGTCGCCGGGACGGTGGATCCGGTGAAGCCGTTACACGCCCAGTGGCCGTCTTCTGACGGACCACGCGTATCTAGATAGGCTCACCGCTCCCTCTGACAGCATGATGTGGCGGCCAGGCGTTGACCACGGACAGAAGCATGAGCTCGGCGGCGTGACATTCACTCGGGAGGCTTGACATCATCGGGCCATAACTCCGCGATGTCCGCTTATTCCCTAACAGCCGCACGGAAGCGTTCAATGCGCGAGGTCCAAAAGGGCCACAAGCGGTCCTAGGCCTGAATCGACGTTGCGCTTCGATCCTTCGCGTTTGTCGAGCGACCAGCGACGTTATGCCTATAGGAACAGAGCCGGAGCCTCCGAGTTCGGCCTGTGCAACCTTATAACGGAGTTACAAGATGAGCCGCGGAATGCCGTCCATGACCGCACTGCTCGGGCTGCTCGCCATCGCCGGGTATCAGAATCGAGACAAGCTGGCGGAGTTGCTCAAAGGCCCGGGATCTGGATCGCTCGAGCCCGCCAATGCTCAACAGCCGCTGGGCGGCCTGCTCAGCAATCTCACAGGCATGCTGAGCGGTGCTGGTGTCGGAGGTCTACTCCAGGGAGGAATTGGCGAGCTACTGGAGAAATTCAACCAAAATGGCTACGGGGACGCGGCTCGGTCTTGGGTCAGCTCGGGGCCGAATAAGGATCTCTTGCCGACGCAGCTGCGGGAAGCAATCGGCCCCGACGTGTTGGACAAGCTTGAGAAGGAAACTGGGCTTTCTCAGGAGGAGATTCTCGCAAGGTTATCGCGTGAGCTTCCCCAGGCGATCGACAAATACACGCCCGAGGGGCGTTTACCCACCTCGTAGCCTTCGAGCTGGCGCCATTGTTTATTCAGGAGGAGTGGAACATGAGCATTATTTGGACCATCATTATCGGCTTTGTCGCGGGGGTAATCGCAAAATTCATCATGCCTGGTGACAACGAACCCTCCGGGTTCATCCTGACCACTATCCTCGGAATCGTCGGCGCCTTCGTTGCCTCTTACCTTGGCCAAGCCCTTGGGTGGTACCGTCCGGGAGAGGGCGCCGGACTCATCGGTGCCGTGGTCGGCGCGATTATCATGCTCTTTGTGTATGGCCTCTTCGCCGGACGACAACGGCGCGCGATTTGACGAGCAGAAGACAGGGCTTTGTCCGCAGTGACCTGCGTGCGCAGCATCTGCCTGATCAAGTTCAAGCAAAGGGGGCGCGCCGTCGACTGGCAGCGTCCCCTCTTCGTCTCATCAAGGTGACTTCACCTTTGCACGGGCAGCTGCCGCGGCGTCCATGCCGGCTTGCCTAACTCGGTCCACAACTTCGGCGCTGGTGTCGCTGATTTCTGCGACGACCGTGTCCGAGGCTTCACGCAGGGCCTGCGATACCGCACCGGCCCGCCGATTGAGGTCAACTTTCACATCGTCACTGACTTCGCCGATATACTTGTTCTCGATCTCGGACGCGCGAAACGCGCCCGCAACCGCTGCACCGATCGCGATGCCCACGACCCCAAGCACGAGGGGCTGCCGTTCAAGCATATCGGCGAGTGACGATTTCGCGCTGCTTATGGCTTCCTTGTCCGGAAACGGATTGCCAAGCTTGCTGAATTTCTCCTGCGCAAAGGCGACGCCCTCGTCGAAACGATCCCGGACGTTGTCGGCGGCTCCGGAGACCGCATCGGAAGCGGCAGCGGTCGCGCCTCGAAAGGTTTCTCCGATGCCGATCGAGCCATCGTCGTCCATTTCAGGTGCGGTCGGAGGCGCCACGGTCTGCTTGACGGCGGATGCCGCCGACCGGAGACCACTCGTCCCCATGTCGGCGACGGGTGCAACGGCCTCCACAGTCGAACGCGCCGCAGTCTTCAGCTTCTGGTCGCCGACCAACAGCCAGAGCGCTCCGCCTCCGATCAGCGCGGCTGCAAGCGGGTTTTCACGGGCGGCCGTCACCAAATTGTCCATAAAACTGGTTTTTGTGCTGCTCATCGCACCATTCCCTTCACGGTGTCCTTATCCTTTTCGAGCTGGCCGATCGTTYCCCGGAGCGCCAGATGACGGACATCAAGCCGGTTGATGCCGACGGCGACGAGCGCGGCGGCGATGGCCGCGGCGATGGCCGCCGACGTCAGATAAGAGACCGGCTGAGACCATCCCGCGGAGATTAATCCTGCGGACAGGGCGAACAGTGCCATGACGATCGCTGGGATCACCAGAATGGCGCCACCTACGATCAAGCCTAGCCCGCCGCCGATCTTCTGAAGTTTGTCGCCAACCTCCGCCTTTGCCAAGTCTATCTCGTTCTGGAAGAGCTTGGCGAACTGCGACATGGCATCGCCGAGCAGCGTCGAGATCGCACTGAACTCGCKTTGACTGGTTTTGATATCGCGCTCGATGCTCATGGTACTGTGCTGCCCTGTGTGGATGAGGTTTGTTGCGTGCCGGGGCCAGGTCGCACGGTCTCCTGAGGCCGGGTTTGTTCTCCCGCCGAAAACGAGGTCCCGCCCGGCTGCTGGGCGCTTCCCGATGAGGATCTGTCCGTGGCGTCGCGCCGCTCTGGGGACGACGGATGCCCGCCCGATGCCTTCAGGAAGCGGACCGCAGCGAAGCCTGCCAGCACCGATATCCCGAGAAAGGCCGCAGGCTGACGTTTGGCGAAATCGGTTGCGCCTTCGACGAGATCTCGGAAGCTCCCCTCCCGGATCTTCTGCGCGGCGTTCTCGACATAGTCGGCGGCGGAATCGATGCCACGTGCGGCGAATGGTACGTCGGTCTCAAAAGCTCTGCCGGCTTCGCGGATGTTGCCTCCCAGGCGCGCGACGAAGTCGGCGCCCGACCGCTGCTGCTCGCGCGCCTGGCTCTGGATCTGGTCCACGGTTCCTTCGGCGACCCCCTTTGCTGCATCCGCGGCTTCACCGAATTTGTCTCGCGCAAGATCGGCCGTTGCCTGGAAAGCATCACCGGCGCGCTGCTTCATCTCCGCTCCGGCATCGCCAATCTGTTCTCTCAGATTCTTCGGGGTGCCTTTGTCCTGGTCCTTTGCGAACTGCGTCACGTTGTGCGGGTCTAAATCGCTCATGATGTTTTCCTTCAAGTATCGGTTGGAGAGGGACTAAAGGCAGCTTTGACCACGTCGTCGGCAGCCTCTCTCAATGTGTCCGCCATCTTCTGGGTCATACCGCCAACGTGGGTGCCGAGATCAGCCTCGGCGACCTTTTGCGCCGCAACATCGACCGCCGATGTGGCCGCATCTTTCGCCGCCTCGAATCCGGGTTGCGCAGCCGCGGCCGCAGCCTGCTTCACTCCATCGCTTGCCCGCCCCATCACCTTGTCTTCAGCCCTGGTCTCGGGAAGAGCCGCAGCAATGATGGCGCCGATCGCGATGCCCAGGCCTCCGATCAGCGCTGCATTGTCGCCGATGGTCTRGCGGGCCTGGTCAGGCGCGCTCGCAGCGGCATCCTTGATTGCCTCCATGCCGCTCTTGAGTTCTTCACCCGTGATGCCGGCAGCCCGAGCCGCGCCAGCCCGCATATCAGCGGCAAGACCAGCGGCCTTATCCTGCGCGTCACCAGCCATCCCGGCCGCCCGGCTTTGAGCGGAGGATAGCGTCTCCTTGGCATCGTCCTGCATGGCCCGGGCGCCCTCCGCCACCTCCTCAAGCATGCGCCCCGCTTTGTCCATGACCGGGCCCGTCGCCTCTGCTGCGCGATCACGCACTGTCTTCGACGTCAGGGCGAGCCCGGCACCGATCATGAGAAGCGGCAACGGCACACCCCGCGCCAACCGCAGCAACGGAACGCCGACCGCGGCGCCGGCGGCCACTGCGCGCATCGGATTGTCCATGATCTGTTGCTTGAGCCCTTCGACCCAACTCTGGGTCTTGTGGCTGACGTATTCGGTGACTTCGGATTTGATGTGATGCGGCGAGACCTTGTGGCGAATGTCGCCGGCGGTGTCCGATATCTGCTCCTTTAGTCGCCCTACCGTAGTCGCCAGTTCTGCACGGCTGCGCTCGGACTCGCGTCTCAACTCCTCCACCGATCGTGACATCGCGTTACCCTCTTCCTTTATTTTATTTGTTGAGTTTGAGAACGAACTCACGCTTTGTTGAATYGTTCCTCGCGCGGCCTGGCACTTGCTGGTGACTAAAAGAGTGAGACCTTCGCAAAAGGGGGAGCAGCGGTTGACGATCGTGAATTGGGCCGGACACCCCGCTGCTGGGGCGGATCCTCCTGGGAAGAGCCGGTCGCGGGCCACGATTTCGAGTAGCCTGAGTTTGCGAACGATCCTTTGGATTTTCGCGTAGCATTCCCACGGAATGAAAAAGGCCGCTATTGAGCGGCCTGGATTATAGAAACGAGCTTACCAATGATGATGGTGCGTCCAGCCATAGTGACGCCCACGGCCTCTGCCCCATCCATAATGATGACCACGGCCACCGCGATGCCCCCATCCATGGCCCCCGCCATGACCGTGCCCGCCTATCGTAAATCAGCGGGCAGCAAAAGCTGTTGGTATCACCGGACCCGCGAGCATCTTGCACGAGCAGACCGCGTCGTTGAGTCATTGTCCAAGACGATGTCGCATGTCTGTCACACTCGGAAGTCCATGTTAAATGGTCTGCTCTGCCACTGTGAGCGGACATCACCGGATCCGCGGTTCAGGTCCGCGACGTGTCACACCGACTCTCAATCACTCGGCGCGCCGGCGGATTGCGCCAGAGCGCCGGCCGTCGAAAGAGCGATCAGACCGGTCGCTATTGATAGACGTATTTTCATGATGAGCTCCGGATTTGCTTCGTTCAATCGACAGGAGGCCTCGTCTGTTCCTATCGACGAGCGGCCTTCTGTGCGCAAGGAGAAGTAATGGGTCGGTTCTTCATCGGCATCATCGTTTTAAGCGGAGCGCTAGTTCTGGCGGTATATCTCTTTGTCTAGAGCGTATCCGGCGTGCGTCGAGGAGAGCCTTTATCCTCGTTGATCAATTCCTGTTCGGCCAAGCGCCAGAACTCCTCGTCTCGCCCTTCCGGCTTTCCTGCCTGTTCCCACAGCTCGTAAGCGCGGGCCGCAATGCTCTCGTCAATCCGATGGTTCATTTGTAGCCCCTTCTTGTTCGTGCTCAATTGAGTCGCTTGGGATCGGTTTACAATGACCGCCTCGATGTCGGGTACGCCATTGACGTCGCTGTTGCAGCATACCGGCGCCACACTGGCAGCCTCCCGCACCTTCGGTCCACGCCTTGTCCGGACGATTTTCGCAGACCCAACCGAGACCTGGCAAACTGGCAATGGGAATCGGTCATGCTGCGATCACCCGTCGATGGCGTTGGTAGGCTTCGATGGCGCGGTTCGCGAGCATCAGCTTTCTATGTTCTCCCTTGCGCACCATCTCATCGACAGTCCTCAGGAGAAAGCGGCTGGCTTCTGAAGCATTCCCAATCTCGCCCGCACGCTCCAAATAATTCCAGGCGATCTGGATGGAAGACTCAATCAGCCAAGGGATAGGTTCGCTCATTAAAGCAGAACCCGCAGCACCGCCCGCCGTTCCTAGTGGACTGTCGACCGGTACTTCGCCTCGACGACCTCCACGTTGGCTCGCAGTCCTGCTTTGTGAAGTCTTAGGAGGCCTAGCGCCAACTGCCGCAGATCGTTTCGAGCGGGGCCGACCGGCGTCTTGCGAGCCCGCCTAAGCAGTTGAGCCGCGTGAACTATCAACGGAGATTTTTTCATTTTGGCAGCTGCAAGCCAGGGGACCTGAGCCAGTTATTCACGTGCGAAGCTGTTTCCGCCTGCTTCGCTTTGCGAAGAAGATGTTCGCATTCGAGACCCGGCGGCATTGCCTGGACCTCCGCCCTCAACCTCTCGGCTTCCTTTGCAAGACGTTCATCCAAAGTTTCGGTTTGTTTGAAACGACGCCGTTTCTGCATGGCGCGCTCCTTTCGTTAGAGAAAGGCGGGAGCGCAATTGGCGTTCTCATCACCGATATAAGCCACGATCCGTGCGGTGATAGAGTCATCGTACACCTCAAGTCGGACACCAGACCTAACAAACGTCAAGACCTGGAGATTCCTTTTAGGGCACTGGCACGCAGCAGTCCTTCTGACGTGATATCGCGATACTCAATTTCTACTGTAAAAGCAGGCTCAACCCAGGTGGCTTTCGGCTTCTTGAGTTGCTTACTCRGTTTACTCTTTGGACTAATCACGGTGTCGAGAGCCCGACGAATCTTGCCGGACGTCGTCCGGTCCCAGCCCGTTCCTACCTTGCCCATATAGACAAGATTCCTACCTTCTTTTTTTCCTAAATATAGCGCGGCGACGCCGGATGGATCTTTGATGAATCCGACCACGGAAATTTGCCCTTCTGGACAGTCTTTATTTTCAGCCAGCCTTCGTTGCGGGCAGAACGGTAGGGCGCATCGACACGCTTGGAGACGATGCCCTCATAGTCTCGCGGCCGCCTCGAATAATTCATGGCCGTCACCTTCGAGATGGTCGCTGTACAGAACGGGAGGATCAAGCATGTCGATCAGCTCTTTCAGACTCTCCTTGCGCTTGAGTTGGGGCTTGCTCCGAAGGTCCTCTCCATTGTGGAAGAGGATGTCGAAGGCATAGAACAGCTATCCATGAACTACGCGCGAGGCCGTAACTTCAGCGCCGCCTCAGCGTTCCTCAATACCACGGCAAACGCGTGTTCCGGCTGCATTTTCAACGTCAACGAGAACGCCAGTCGAACGACTAGAGAACGCGATGTGATAGAGCGTTCTGGAGGAACGCCTCAGTATTGAGGCCGCTTCAACAACTCGGGCAACCGAGAGATCGCTTTTGCCATCCGCCTCGCCTCCTCGCGCGACAGGAATTGGTGGGCGTATTGGTAGTTGTTCTGGTGAAGGTCCTCACGATGAGGGACGCTGCAGATGTGGAAGCCACTGGCATCCTTGACGCTGAAGCCGTGCATGCCGTGCCAGACAAAGCGTACCCAGCCCTGATTTGTTCCTCGCTCTACTTCGGCTATGCTGCTGAAATGAAAGACAGTTGTGCGGGACGAACAAATCGATTTCCGCTTGCGGACTACGGGCAAGACCGGGTCTTATCTTGCGGTTCCGAGCGCATGCGATGACCATTTACACCGTCCACCACAGCACTGTTTATCACTATCCCAGGCCAGTAAAGTTTGGCCCGCATCAAATGCTTTTTCGTCCGCGGGACAGTTTCGATCAGCGGCTGCTCGACTGCCAACTTGCGATAAAGCCGGATCCCATCGAGATCCGTTGGATACACGACGTGTTCGGCAATTGCCTAACGCTGGTTGACTTCAATATCTTGGCAGAAGATCTGGAGTTTGAAACAACGATCCGTCTCGAGCATACCCCGGAAAATGCTCCAGACTTTCGGATCGAGGAATACGCTCGGGAGCATCCGTTCGCTTATGACGACAATGAGCTGCCGGATTTAGACCCATACATCCGTCGCCATTATCCAGCCGATACAGCCGTCCCCGAGTGGCTTTCCAAGTTCGTGCCGCTCGGCGTTAATCGCCCTACCGGGCAGTTGCTCATGACGCTCAACGAGGCTATCGCGGAGGGATTTTCCTACCAGCGCCGCACAATGCGAGGCACCCAAACACCTGCAGAAACCATAGGTCTCCAACGGGGGACTTGCCGCGACTTCGCGCTGTTGATGATGGAAGCCGCGCGCTCGCTCGGCTTCGCCGCTCGCTTCATCACTGGATACGTCTATGTGCCCGATCGCGATGGACCGACCCGGCTCGGAGGCGGATCGACGCACGCCTGGTGTTCAATCTATGTGCCGGGTTCGGGCTGGGTCGAGTTCGATCCGACCAACGGCATAGTCGGGAATCGGGACCTTATTAGGGTTGGCGTTGCTCGGACCCCGGCTCAGGCTATCCCCCTTTCAGGCAGCTATTGGGGCGATGCCGGCGACGATGYCAGCATGGAAGTCACCGTCAATGTGAAGTCGGAGCCGATCGCCGAAGCCGAGATCGCATCCAAAGCAATGCCTTAATCTCACCGCAGATATTGAGAGACGTCCTTAGCCCTCTCGACTTTGTCGATTTCCGTCTGGTTGCGCTCAATGAAGGCCGCGAGCTCGTCTCGAGACATCTCAGACAGCGCCTTCTGCCGAGGGGTGAGATCCTTCCTGGTGGGGGCAATGTGGCCGGCCCGGTCCAGAACCTTCATGGACAGGTCCGCGCGGACCCGAGCGCTCACGTCTTCGTTCTGAAGGAGCGACTTGGCCACGCGGTACGCGAGCGGCGCCCCGACGGCAGCGAGATCCAGTTGGATCGATTCCGAGATCGCGGCGGCGACCGCGGGAAGTCGCAATGTCCTGTAGACCGATTTGGGATGGTATCCGGCGAGCCTCGCCGCATCCTCGGGCGGCTTGCCTTCCACCACGATCAGTCGAACGAGCTCTGGTTGCTGATCGTTCAGATCGCAGGCTACCAGGGCGGTCATTCCAGGCTCTCCAAGGCTGTGGGATTATCACTCGTTCCCGCTTTCGCGAGAGGCATTCGCGGCCGCGATCAGCCGTCGCAGCGGGACGTTGTTGAAGCCGGCGTCCTTGTTCTTGAGTGGCCGCTCCAAGAGAAACGCGGCAATATCCGGATTGAACCAAGCGGCCTGCACGATCTGGTCGGCGCTCTCTTTGTTATTCGGAAGCATTTCCAGCATCAGCTTGAACCGCCGGATAAGCCCCCCGCCGGCGAGGTCGAGCGAGCAGCAGAGCTGCAGTTCCAAGATACGGCAATCACTACCTGTTAGTTTCAATTTGGTCCGATTTCGGAACTTTTTTATGCCAGAAACTCATGTCGCAGTAGCGGTAGGCTTCGCAAGGGAGTGCGACCATGACTGAATTGATCGAATTTGAGCCGCTGATACTCTGTCCAACCTGCAAGGTGGAAATGCGCCTGTTCGGGATTGAAATGGAAAGTTCGCTCCGCGATCTGTTCAGCTTTGAGTGCCCCAACTGCGGAAAGATCGTGGCGAGAAGCCTTCTGGTAGCTCTGCCCAGTGAGCCGAAGATTTCAAACTGAGACCTACTGTATTCGCCAGGGATGAGGCCCTGAATGCGAGCAATGAAGTGCTGTCCTGCCTGTAGCAAGATTATCCCTGAGGGTTCCTTCAAAATCTTCAGATGCAATGACTGCGGCACCGTGTTCTGCGGCAGTTGCGGACGATGGACCAGCAGGACGACCTTTGCCTGTCCAGCCGATGAGGACCACCATCGCGACACGGCGATAGGGTTCATCAAGAACATTTCAAACTGAGACACTACCCGAATTCCGATGCTGAAACGGGAGCGAGATTCGCATATTCGCAGGCGCGTGATTATCTCGTTCGCATGCACCGCGCGTTCGAGTTCTGCCTGCCCACTGCTGCCAAAGCTGAGCCTTCCGGGCCCGACTGGATCCGCGAAATCAAGTATGACGGCTATCGCCTGCGCGTCGAGCGCCAGGGCAAGACCGTGCGCTTCACCCGCAACGGCCAYGACTGGACCAAGCGATTTCCCTGGATCGTCGASGCCGCRCTRAAGAACCGCGAGCRGCAMTTCGTCATCGAYGGCGAGGCCGTTGTGCTCGGTGTCGAYGGYGTCTCCGACTTCAACGCCCTGCACTCGCGCCGGCACGACRACGAGGTGCAGCTCTACGCATTCGACKTCCTCGCGCTMGGCGRCGAAGATCTGCGCCAGCTGCCKCTGAGCCTGCGCAAGACCAAYCTTGCGCGGCTGCTACGCGGTCGGCCGRATGGCATRYTCGTCGCGCCCTTCGAGCCMGGCGAGATCGGCMCCGAGCTGTTCGGCGCCGCCTGCCGCCTGGGCCTCGAGGGCCTGGTCTCGAAACGGCGCGACCGACGCTRTAGCGCCGGCCGGTCGAAGGACTGGATCAAGGTSAAGAACCGGACACACCCGGCGATGGACCGAGAGTTTTGACCGGCTTGGAAGTCGGCGGTTCCATGGTAGATGGTCTGTTCTGCTACTGTGAGCGGACATCACCGAATCCGTTGTTCAGGTCCGCGAAGGGCCATGTGTGGACGTATATGGACCCCGCCCGATTGCAACGACCGGCTTGATCAGGATCGACGGTCACAACTGCTGACGTATATCCGGCTTCTTGATGCGGCTGGACAACGTCTCCGCCGCGAGCCTCGATGGTTTTCGCCCGCTTCCACCTCAACGGCCCCGAGACATCGGCGCAAGCCGTGCCGGTCCACACATCAGGTTCGGGAAGCGACGGGGGTGACCGTTTCGCCATCTCCTGCCATTTGTTGCAATGCCGGGTGAGACCTCCTTTCCTTGATTGCCGCTTCGCTTCAGGCCGCCTTCACCGACAGCGCCGGCTCATAAGCCGCGTCGCCTGTGAGCATAGCCCACACGATCCGCGCATTCTTGTTGGCAAGAGCCACGGCCACGACATTGGGATGGCGCCGTTGCCGCATCTTGCCGAGCCAGAGGCTTCGCGGATCCTGCTTGCCAGTAGCCCGGCTTAAAGCGGCGCGAGCTCCGTGAATCATCAGCGTCCGCAGGTATCGATCGCCGCGTTTGCTGATGCCGAACAAGCGGGCCCGCCCTCCACTGGATCGCTGCTTTGGCACCAGGCCAAGCCAAGCCGCGAACTGTCGGCCGTTCTTGAAACAGCTTCTATCGCCTACGGCGGCGATCAAGGCTGTTGCCGTCACAGGTCCGACGCCTTCGATTTTGCCGAGCCGTTGGCACTGCTCACTCGTACGGAAGATTTCCCTTATCCGCCGGTCATGGGCTGCAATGCGGGTATCAAGCTCGGATAACTCCTCTTGCAATTCCCTCATGAGCGCTCGGAGCATCTCGCCGAGGCCGTCATTGATGCTCCCTACAATGACAGCGAGGCCGCGCCGCAGCTGCGCGATGTCACGGGCAATGACAATCCCATGCTCGGACAGCAGACCGCGAATCTGGTTGACGAGCCTGACCCGGTCGGCGACCAGGCGCCGGCGAATGCGGTGGACGGCCTGTACCGCCAGCTGATCGGTTGATTTCGGTGGTACGAAGCGCATGGACGGACGGCCGACCGCTTCGCAAATGGCTTCCGCATCGTTCTGGTCGTTCTTGTTCGACTTGACGTATGGCGTCACGAACTGAGGGCTGATCAGTCGAACCTGATGGCCAAGCTCCGTGAGCACGCGAGCCCAATAGTGTGCCCCGTTGGAAGCCTCCATGCCGACCAGGCAGGCCGGTAAATTGGCGAAAAAGCCGGCCACCGCATCGCGACGCAACCTCTTTCGCACGACGACTTTCCCGTGGTTGTCGACGCCGTGAACTTCGAAGACACACTTCGCCAGATCTAGACCTATGCGAACGACCTGCATGACATCCTCCTTCACTGCAGTTGACGTTCGAGATTCCACCGCAGCAAGGGCGGGGTCCATACCATTGGCCCCAGGTTGGCAAGGGTTTTCTTCACGCCTGCGGCGGTAGTCGGAGCAGCCATGTGTTCGGCCTGTTCGCGCGGTTCACGTGACCGCTGGCCATAATGCCCTCCGCGGATCAGGTCCCGGTCAAAAGCACGCATTCGATGATGCTATGGCCCAAGTGGGTTGTCCTGATCGCCGGATCGACCGGCGCTGCATTACGTGCTGTTCGCCCTCCCAACCGTTACGTCACATCCGGATGACCGGCTGTGATCTCGTTCACGCCGCGAGCGCGGCGGGTTCCCTGTAGCGTTCGCCCCTAGCCATCATGGCCCACGCCATCCGAGCAATCTTGTTGGCGAGCGCAATTGCGGCGACCTTGGTCGGTCGGCGCGCCAACAGCGCGGTGAGCCAAGGCCGATGCCCCGAGCCATGGATCTTGGCATAGCGGATCACGGCGAGCGCGCCGGCTGTGAACAAGCTGCGCAAATAGCGATCACCTTGTTTGCTGATACTGCCAAGCTTGTCCTTGCCCCCGCTCGAGCTCTGCTTCGGCACGAGTCCGACCCAGGCCGAGAAGTCCCGTCCCGATCCGAAAGCCTTTGGATCAGCAATGCTCGCAACCAGAGCTGTTGCCAGAGCCGGACCGACACCGGGGATCGCGTCAAGTTGCTTGCTCGTCGCATTTGACCGATGCCAAGCGATGATACGGCGATCGAACTCCAGTATCTGGGCCTTCAGCGAGCGCAATTGGCCGCCCAGAGCAGTGAGGCACATGCGCGCGACCTCAGGGAGCCGGTGATCGGCTGTATCGGCGACGACTTCAAGCAGTTGCTCGACACCCTTGCGCCCGACAGGGGCGACAATCCCGAACTCGGCAAGATAGGCACGGATTGAATTGATCACGGCAGTCTGTTGGCGGATGAAGAGATGGCGCGCACGATGAAGCATCAGACAGCTCTGTTGCTCGACCGTCTTGGTCGGCACGAACCGCATGTTAGGTCTCGTGACTGCCTCGCAAATCGCCTCCGCGTCCGTGGTGTCGTTCTTCTGCCGCTTGACGTAGGGCTTCAATAGGCCGGAGGCATCAATCGCACCGTATGCCCCAACGCCTGCAGTTCGCGGGACCAATAATGGGATGACGCGCAAGCCTCGATCCCTACCAGGCACGGCCCCCCTTTACTTCGGATTGCGCGGGAACAGGATGAACCCGTCCCGGTTCGGCATTTTCACGTTGGGCAGCGACTGAGCGTCGATCACATCGTTCGATCCGACGATCCCGTTGAGATTGAGGATATAGGCCGATACCGCGTAGAGTTCGTCCGCGGTGAGCGATTTCGACGCTTGGAATGGCATTGCGCGGCGGATGTAGTCGAACAGCGTTGTTGCATAGGGCCAAAAACTTCCCACAGTCTTTATCGGTGTTTTGTCCGGCGCCAGTGTGCCTATGCCGCCGGCGAGCGCTCCAGCGAGCGCGACACTGGGGCTGATTCCCTTCTCGCCGTGACAGGCCTGACATTTCGCTACATAGATGGCTTCCCCCTCGATTGCGGTGCCACGACCAGGCGGCAGACCTGCTCCATCCGGTCCGATGCTGATGTCCCACGCTGCGATGTCGGGGGGCGCGATCGGTTGCCCGAACTGCGGGGCCTGGGCCAGGGCCGCCGGTGCAATGGTCAGCATAGATACGCAGACTACTGCAATGGGTTTAAGCGTAAACATTGCTGGCCTCCCCCATCTCGTCGATGCGCCAGCTTGCGATGGCGTTGTAGTGGTAGACCCCACGCAAGCCACGCTCGTCGGCGAACTGAGCACGCGTTGGCTGCACCATGCCCGTGTCGTCGGTGGCGCGACTCTGCAGCACGGCGGGACCGCCGTTCCATTGCCACGCTGCGCGGAAGCGCACGGGCGCCTTTGGCAGGATCGGGCCCTGCAAAGCTGCCGGCACCCAGCTTCGTCCGCCGTCAGCCGACACGTCGACCTGCCGGATGCTGCCGTTGCCCGACCAGGCGAGCCCGGAAATCTCGTAGAATCCCGGCCCCCTCAGCGCGAGTCCCGGCGACGGACGCGTGATGACGGATTTTACTTCGATCGGGAACACGAACTGCCAAGCCTTTTCATCCTTGAGCAGGATCGTGTATTTCGATGTTTCGTCTTTGGTCATGGCGGGGCCTGCGGTCAGCTTGAGCCGGCGCAGCCACTTCACGTTCATGTTGCCCTCGAAACCAGGCAGCAACAGCCGCACCGGGTAGCCATTCGAAGGCCGCACTCGCTCGCCGTTCTGATAGAGACAGAGCAGCGCATCATCCATCGCCTTGGTGAGCGGGATGCTGCGGCTCATGGCGGCGGCGTCAGCCCCCTCGGCGATCACCCAGCGCGCCTCAGGTTCGATGCCAGCTTCGTCGAGCAACGTGGAGAGCCGCACACCGGTCCATTCCGCACAACCCAGTAGGCCGTGAATAGCCGCCACATTGAGCGGCTGGGCCTGAGGCGCGTTGAGCGTCTGGCTGTTGCCGCCACACTCGATGAAGGCGATGCGCGATTGCATCGGATAGCGCGACAGCGCTTCGATCGTATACACAAGCGGGCGCTTCACAAGTCCATGGATCACCAGCCGGTGTTGATCGGGATCGATTTCTGGGATGCCGGAATGGCTACGCTCGAAATGCAGCCCAGATGGTGTGATCATTCCTTCGAGCATGTGCAGCGGCGTGCGTGACGAGCCGACACCGGCCGGGTTGGGGGGCGGCGGAAAGACTTTGACGACCTTGCTCTCGAACGGTGAGGGCTGGCCGTAGCCCGCAAATCCGGCACCCGGCACCTTCATCCACGGCTGCACCGTAAGCTGTTCCGCCGATCCGCAGGACAGGCCCGCACCGGTCGCACCGACAACAAGCGCGCCTTCAAGAAAAATGCGGCGGCTTAGAATTCCATTGCCGGCCGCCCGATCGCCTGGTTCGGGATGAGTTCTTCCAACCATGAGCAGCACTCCTTCGTTGCGGTCAAATGAACTCGCGTGTCCGCGCGCACGGCCAGTGCTCGTGAGACCGGCACAAAAGGACTGTCGGTTTTATTGAGAGTGTGATGCCTGCCGACGGCATTCCTGCCATTCGCGTCGAACGGAGACGTCGGCACGTCCCGTCTCGAAAAGCAGATCTAAAGAAGACTACGCCCATCCAAAAGACCTTCAAATTGGCAAGGATGTCGCACGAGCAATCTGGTCAAAACCAGTGTCTCTGATGTCCGAGTTGGGTCACCTGCGGGCATGGCCGCCATTCTTTCCTTGGTCCGCTGGCACCCAGCGAGCGGACAATCGGAGCGCCGAAGCAGAGAGGCAGCTTCGGGCCAAACTCAGACATCGGTCGCGCTCTCGATCCGCGTGGTAGTCGGCGGGACATACTAATTGACAGATGAGCGGAACATCTGTCGTGACAGGCTTGTTCCTTCCTCGGGGGGAATCACGAGGAGGCTACCATGAGGACACCTCAGCTCTCCGCATTAGTGTCTGCTGTGCTTACCTTCAGTGCCGTCGCCGCAGAACCTCAAAAGCTGTGGGAGACGAGTGGCTTCAAGCAGCCCGAGTCGGTGGTTTTTGACCGCGCTGCGGGGGCCATTTATGTGTCGAACGTCAACGGCGATCCGATGAAAAAGGATGGCAACGGCTTCATTTCAAAGCTTGGGCCGGATGGAAAGGTCGTGACAATCGAGTGGGTCAAGGGACTCGACAGTCCGACCGGGCTCGCGCTTGCCAACGGCAAGCTGTATGTCGCAGACGTGGATCGGATTGCGGAAATCGACCTCGCCAGGGGCGAAATCATCAACCGATACGAGGCACCTGGATCCAAGTTCTTGAACGACCTCGCAGCTGACAAGACGGGACGGGTCTACGCATCCGACATGGTGACAAACAGCATTTGGGTGCTCGACGGCGGCAAGCTATCTCTCCTGATGCAGGATGACGCGCTCGAAAACCCGAACGGGCTCCTCGTCGAGGATGGGAGGCTTGTGGTCGCGTCGTGGGGCAAAATGGCCCCGGACTTCTCGACCAAGGTACCCGGCCACATGAAGGCGGTCGATCTCGCGACGAAGAAAGTGTCTGCCCTTGGTGACTCGACACCGGTTGGCAATTTTGATGGTGTCGAGCCCGATGGCAAGGGCGGCTATCTTGTCACCGACTGGGTAAGCGGCGGGCTTTTCCACGTCGCGAACAATGGCAAGCCGACGCGCCTCCTTCCGCTCACGAAGGGGAGCGCCGATCTCGGCGTGGGACCGGACGGTATCATCATGATTCCGATGATGATGGAGGGCACTGTTCTGGGTTACAAAGTCGATACGCGCTGAGGACCGGTGCCAGCAGTGGTTTCGCAACGGAGCTTCAGTTCGCAATTTGCGCAGTGGCCAAAGCGAGCCAAGTTCTGACGTTGATCGTGCTGCACGTCTCACGTTATGACCGCTTTGAGTTGCCGACGGTCAGCATCCGACGGGAGTGCTACCTTCCGCTCTATAGCCGACGCGCGAGCCTCAACAGGGACGGACCGTGTGCGTAAATCGCTTTCAGCACCGTCTTACGCGGGCCGAGTGGCAAGCCAAGTTCCCGCAGGTCGGCCTCGGTCAGCTCTGACAGGATCTCGGGCGTGACTTCGGCATCCTGGAAGGCCTGTGTGTAGCGCTCCAGCCCAAGGCCACGAAGCCATTCCGCGATATCCACGCGAAGTCTCCTCGCGAGGCGGCAGGCGGCATATAYGGCCAGCTCAGTTGAAGGTATGCAACCTCAGCTTCCGCCTGACGCTCGAACACGTGGGTGGCGATGCCAGAGAAGGTCGCAGGCTTGCCATCCTTGTCCTTGCCTTTGGCGCTCCAGTTTGCCGKGCCATAGACGACCTTGTCATCGCCACCCGCGTCGATCACCTCAAGTTTGTGATCCGTTACGCCATTGGCGTAGATCCGACGCAATGCGCGGGAGCACGCCGTGATGGCAGCGTCGCCCGATTGCCTTGCGCAGGTGTTCGCGTCGTCTGCGGCAGCCACCGCAGGCCCCCCTGCCACAGTCAACCATGCCAACAACCAATATGCTGACGAAAGCATCTGCATCGCATGTGGTCTCCGCAATTGACGGGAGGAGCCGGGATAGCCGAACCGCTATTCGGCGACCCTCAAAAGATGCCAGGAGTTAGCCCTCCTCGCAGTGATCACGTGACCTTTTATCGCGCCCCCCTCAAACTGTTTTGCAGTAAGCTGACGCACTTTGGTGAAGAGGAGAGCCGGGAGTAGCCCATGGACGTCACAGCTTGGCC
>NZ_JBFUES010000019.1:0-20612 GCF_056403875.1 Bradyrhizobium sp. P2_E8 | reverse complement strand
CATCCTGATCGGCTCGACCTGCTTCTCCGTGGTGTTCCTCGGCGTATCCGGCGGCGTCTGGCTCGAGCACCTCCTGACCTCGCTGCCCGGCGGCGTCTGGGGCTTCCTGATCTTCATCAACCTCTTCATCTTCTTCCTGGCCTTCTTCCTCGACTTCTTCGAGATCGCCTTCATCATCCTGCCGATGATCGCGCCGATCGCGCAGAAGATCCTCGCCCCCGTGGTGGGACCGGACGCGGCGCTGATCTGGTTCGGCGTGATGCTCTGCGTGAACATGCAGACCTCGTTCCTGCATCCGCCCTTCGGCTTTGCGTTGTTCTACCTGCGCGGCGTGGCGCCGAAGGAAGTGAAGAGCTCCGACATCTACTGGGGCGCGATGCCCTGGATCGGCCTCCAGCTGATCATGGTGATGCTCGTGATCATCTTCCCGGTCACCGTGACGGGCCTGCTCGACAAGCCCCTCAACGTCGATCTCGACAAGGTCAAGATCGAGGTGCCGCAGATCGAGCTGCCTCCGCTGGATCTCGGACCGCCGCAGAAGTAGCGGCCATAACCATCGCCGTCATGTTCCGCTTCGGCGGTTCATGACGCGCGCGTCCGCGCACGTGACACGCGCCTCGAACACGGGCATACCGGGCCATCCTCCAACTGATGGACCGCCGCGTATGTCCCGATCGCACCCTGCTCCGCCCCTCACTCCCTTGATCGCATCGCTCTGGTTGGCATGTGCCGCAACATTTGCGCATGCGGAACCKATGACCGATGTCCAGGCATTGGCGCAAAAGGAGCAGCAGCCGCTGCTCGACACGCTGCGCGATCTCGTCGGCATCGAATCTGGCAGCAAGGACATCGACGGCCTGAACCAGATCGCCGAGCGCGTTGCCGGCCAGCTCAAGCAGCTCGGCGGCACGGTGGAGATTTTGCATCCCACCGACATCTATCGCCTCGACGACACGCCCGAGACAATCGGCCCGGCCGTGCACGCCGTGTTCAAGGGCACCGGCAGCAAGAAGATCATGCTGATCGCCCACATGGACACGGTGTACCTGAAGGGCATGCTGAAGGACCAACCGTTCCGCGTCGACGGCGACAAGGCCTACGGCCTCGGCATTGCCGACGACAAGCAGGGCGTCGCGCTCATTCTCCATACCGTGGCGATGCTCCAGAAGCTCAACTTCAAGGAATACGGCACGCTCACGGTGCTCACCAATGGGGACGAGGAGATCTCCTCGCCCGGCTGGCGCAGCACCATCACCAAATTCGCCGCGGACCAGGACGCGGTGTTCTCGTTCGAAGGCGGCGGCACCGACGGCACGCTGCGCCTCGCCACCAGCGGCATCGGCTCGGCCTACCTCACGGTGCAGGGAAAGTCCTCGCATGCGGGCGCACGGCCCGAGGGCGGCGTCAACGCGCTGTACGAGCTCTCGCACCAGGTGCTGCAGATGAAGGACCTGTCCAAACCCGAGCAGGGCCTGAAGCTCAACTGGACGGTCTCCAAGGCCGGCACCAACCGCAACGTCATCCCGGCCGACGCCACAGCCCAGGCCGATGCGCGTGCGCTCAAGGTCGCCGATTTCGACGAGTTGCAGAAGGCACTGCAAGAGAAGATCAAGAATCGCCTGCTGCCCGACTCCAGGGTCGAGCTGAAATTCGAGGTGCGTCGTCCGCCGTTGGAAGCCAACGACGCCTCGCGCCGCGTCGCGGCCTACGGCAAGACGATCTATGGGGAGATCGGACTGTCCCTCAAGGTCGACGAGAAGGCGACCGGCGGGGGCACCGACGCCGCGTTTGCCGCGCTCAAGACCAGCAGAGCCGTGGTGGAGGGCATGGGCCTGTCGGGCTTCGGCGCGCACTCCAACGATGCCGAATATGTGCAGATCAACAGCATCGTGCCGCGGCTTTATCTGGCCACGCGCATGATCATGGACCTGTCCACGGGCAAGCTGAAATAACGGCCGGATGCCAAACCCGAGTCCACCGCCGGTGAACGCCTGATCCCGATGATATGGATCAGTTACTATCCAGGACTTGTTTGCTAATTTGCCGGATATGGGCAAAATTTCTGTTCCGGGACGGAAGGACGAGCTTCATGAGCAGGCCGGTCAAGACTGAAGGCGAACTGATCGCAATGGCGAGGGCGGAATTGAAGGTTCACGCCGACTGCCCCGATGGAATGGCGATTTCCATCGTTCGCGATGGCGACTCCTGGGAGTTTCGAGCCAGTGCGGATCAGGCCATTTCCGATCGGCCCGGCTATCCCGAGTGTGTCGCCATGCTGGTCCAGATCGGCGATCACCTCAGCAAGCAGTATGACGTCGGGGATTAGACCGACCTCGGGCTTCGAACACGCGCGTCGCGATTTCACGACACGTATTCGATCACCATCGTCAGACCAACTGCGACGCCATCACGACAAGCAACGGAACTGCCGTTTCAAGGAACGGCAGCGCGCTGCGACAGCAGCGCCCCGAAGCCGTCGCTTCGGGGCGCTGCACGCGACAGATGGCGCGATCAGCTCTGCGACCGCCGCGCCATGAAGATGTCGTAGCCGACCTCGGCGACCTGGAACCAGGCGTAACCATCGCCGGTGAACTTGGCGAGAGAGTCGTGGACCTTCTTGAAGTTGGCGTTGGTCGCACCGACTTCGGCGTGCAGCTCCTTGGCGGCCTTGTAGCAGGCCTCCATGATCGGCGGCGAGAAGGCGTGCAGCTTGGCACCGCCCGCGAGCAGCTTCTTCAATGCGAGCGGATTGGCTGTGTCGTAGCGTGCCATCATGTAGTTGTTGGCGTAGTGGCCCGCCTGCTCCAGCACGCTCTGGTAATATTTCGGCAGCGCATTCCATTTGTCGAGATTGACGAAGGCGAGCAGCATCGGGCCGCCCTCCCACCAGCCGGGATAGTAGTAGTGCGGCGCGATCTTGTAGAAGCCCAGCTTCTCGTCGTCATAGGGGCCGACCCATTCGGCGGCGTCGATGGTGCCCTTCTCCAGCGCCGGATAGATGTCGCCGCCGGCGAGCTGCTGCGGCACCACGCCGAGCTTCTGGAGCACGCGACCGGCAAAGCCGCCGATGCGGAATTTCATGCCCTTGAGATCCTCGGGCGTGTTGACCTCTTTCCTGAACCAGCCACCCATCTGGCATCCGGTGTTACCGGCGAGCAGCGAGATGACGTTGTAGTTCTTGTAGAACTCGTTGAGGACTTCCCGTCCCCCGCCCTGCATGTACCAGGCCTGGTTGATGCGCATGTTGGGACCGAACGGCACGGCCGAGCCGAAGGTGAAGGTCGGATCCTTGCCGAAATAATAGTAGGACGCGGTGTGGCCGATCTCGCAGGTGGCGTTCTGGACGGCGTCGAGCACCTGGAGGCCCGGCACGATCTCGCCGGCCGCGAAGATCTGGATCTGGAATTTATTGTCGGTCGCCTCGGCGACCATCTTGCACATCATCYCGGCGCCGCCAAAGAGCGTGTCGAGCGATTTAGGCCAGCTCGTCGGCATGCGCCATTTGATTTCCGGCATCGACTGCGCGATCGCGGGAGCCGCGAGCGTGGCGGCGCCGGCCGCACCAAGTCCTGTGACCTTGATGAAGTCTCTTCTTTTCATGATTTCCTGCCCTGATGGATTGTGATTCTGGGCCTTCTTGCCGAGGCTTGGACGCCAGCATGGAACATTGCGGCGCCGATTTCCATCCGGATCAGGGGGCGGGAGAGGAAATGGCGGGCCTTGCCGCCATTTCAATCCTACGACTTTAGGCTCAGACGGCGGCTTGCGTCACGTCCGCCAGCCTGAAGCGCAGCGTGAACTCCGCGCCGCCGCCGGGAAGATTCTCCACCGCAACCGTCGCGTCATGATCGGCCGCCACGCCGCGCACGATCGACAGGCCCAGGCCCGCGCCGTCGCTGCGCTGGCGGTCGGCGCGCCAGAAGCGCTGGAAGATCAGCTCGCGCTCGGCGTCCGCGATGCCGGGGCCGCAATCGCGCACGCGCACCACGCCGTCGTCGCCGACCTCGACGTCGACGGACGTATGCTTTGCGGTGAACTTGATGGCGTTTTCGGCGAGATTGAAGATCGCGCGCTGGAGCATCTCGGAATTGCCGTGGACCAGTACCGGCGCATCGGTGCCCTTGAGTGCGATGTCCTTGTGCTGGGCGAGCGCGAACGGCGCGATCGCGCCGACCACCTCGGTGCAGACGGCGCGCAGATCGGCGGTCTCGCCGGGATCGAGCACCAGCGTGTCGAGCTCGGCGATCTCCAGCAGCTGGGCGACGATGCGGCTCATGCCTTCGATGTCGGCATGCAGCGCCTGCCTCGCCGCGCCGTCGCCGAGCGTCTCGATCCGGGTGCGCAGGATCGCGAGCGGCGTGCGCAATTGATGCGCGGCGTCCGCGGTGAACTGGCGCTGCACGCGAAAGCCGTCCTCGAGGCGATCGAGCGCCTGGTTCACGGCGGTGACGAGCGGCATGATCTCGCGCGGGATCTGCTCCGTCGGCAGGCGGATGTCGGTGCGCGCCGGGCCGATATTGCTGGCCTCCTCCGAGGCCTTCCATAGCGGCGCGACCGCACGGCGGAAGATGATGATGTCGGTGGCGAGCAGGATCAGCAGGATCGGGATGGTGATCCACCCGACCCGCCGGAAGAAGTTCGAGATGATGTCGTCGATGATGACGTCGCGATGCGAAAGATCCTCGGCGACGCGGATGCGCACCGTCCTGCCCTCGATCACGCGGCTGACGCCGGCACCGGAAATCGTCTCGGACAAGCGTGGCGGGGCGGTATCACCGGTCTTACGCCGCGACGAGAACAGCACGCGTCCGTCGGCATCGCGAATGTCGTACTGGTAGCGGCCATAGGCCTCCGAATAGAGGCCCCTCAGACTGTCGGGTAGATTGAACGTCAACGTGCCGTCCGCCTGCGGGACGATGCGCTCGGCGAGCACCTCGGCCTGGGCGCGCATGGCATCGCGATGCAGCTGGTCGACCTCGGAGTTGAGCAGCCAGAACAGCACCAGCGGCAGGAAGATCGCAACCACCGCGACCGCGACGATGTGCAGGAACACGATGCGTGAGATCAGCGATTTGAACGTCGGCCTGGCGAATGACCGGGCGGCGGACACGCTATTTCTCCTCGGCCATGAGATAGCCGACGCCGCGGATGGTGTGGATCACGACCTTGGCGCCGTGTTCGCTGAGCTGCTTGCGCAGCCGCGAGACGTAGACCTCGACGGCGTTGGAGGCGACTTCGCCCTCGAGGCCGAAGATGTGGTCCTCGACGTTCTTCTTCGGCACCACCCGCCCCTGCCGGCGCAGCAGGATCTCGAGCACCGAGGCCTCCCGGGCGGAGATGATCCGCGGCTGGTCGTCGATGAAGATCTGGCGGCTCTCGGTGTCGTAGACGAGGTTGGCCAAACGCAGCGAGCGGCCGAGCAGCTGGCCCGGCCGGCGCAGGATCGCCTCCAGCCGCGCCACCAGCTCCTCCATCGCGAACGGCTTTGCGAGATAGTCGTCGGCGCCGCTGCGCAGGCCGTTGACGCGGTCCTGCAAGCCGCCGCGCGCGGTCAGCACCAGGACCGGCAGCGGCTCCATCTGCCGGCGCAGCTCGCGCAGCACCGACAGGCCGTCGCCGTCGGGAAGGCCGAGGTCGAGGATCATCGCGGCATAGCTGACGCTGCCGACCGCCTCGCGCGCCTCCGCCGCGCTGCTCACGATGTCGCTCTCATAGCCGGCCGCCGACAGCCCGCTGGCAACCAGCCGCGACAGCTCGGCATTGTCCTCGACGATCAGAAGGCGCATCGCATTTCCCGCCGGATGTTCCGGTGTCGCCACACGGCTCGCGCCGCATCTGCGCTCTCTTCCCCCATTCGTCCGGTTTCGGCCAGCGAAAAAACGCCGGGCAGGCCGGCCTCCCGCCCCTGTCAGGTCCATGTAAGCCGGTCCGGCGCGAGCTCGGGACGCAGAGGGCGACGGATGGATCCCGGCTCAGGCTAGGGAGCTTCCGAGGCGCGCGCGAACGGATTGCCATACACGGAATAGGCCAGCCAGGTCAGTTCCTTCCGGTTCTTGGCGGCCTCGCGCGCGGCGCGGACGGCATCAACCAGCGCATCGCCCTGCTTGAGCGAACGATAGAACGCCTCGGCAAAGCTGTAGGCCAGCTTGTCGTCGACCGACCACAGCGCGCCGACCAGCGCGCCCGCGCCGCGTTCGGAGTACGGCCGCAGGAATGCGTCGACAAAACCGGCGACACCTCCGCCGATGCCGCGCCCGGCGCGCCCGGTCTGACAGGCGTTGATGAAAACCATCGGATTCGGCCCGCTCTCCGCGAAGCGGGCAAACGCCTTGACCTGATCCGCCGAGAGCGAGTCCTGCGCAAAATTGCCGTCAACCTCGGTGCCCGTCATCAACAGGTCGGCCGTCATCACCGCGCGCTGTGCCGCCTCGCCATGGCAGGCAAAGTGCAGCACGTCGCATTCCCTCGCATCCTTCTGCAGGAAGCTGGTCACGGCGATGCTCTCGGCCGGCACCTCGCGCGGGCTGCCGAAGAGCTTGACCAGCATCTGGCGCTCGGCATCGGCGCCTTCGAGCCGCAGACCAGGATCGACATAGGCCGGGATCACGTAGTTGACGCGATCATTGCCCATGGCGAGCTGCGGACCAGGCCACGGCGTGCTGTGCAGCCAGCGCACCAGCCCCCATTCCGCGAGGAAGCCCTTCCCGTCAGGTCCGGACTTCCGGTCGTTGATGTAGAGCAGCTCCCAGGGAATGAACGGCTCCTCCGAGATGACCTGGATCGCGCGGATCGCATCGCGGTGGGTCCACAACGCCTCGCGGACCCTGTCCGGCAGCAGCTCGTTTCCCATGACAATCCCGTTCGCCTGCAGGCGCGACAGGAACTGGTCGTACAAGCGGTTCGTTGCAAGCCATGAGCTCTCGATGCCCTTGAATATCTCCGCAACATAGACATCGCGGGAGAAGCCGCCCGGAAGCGTGCGCGATTCCGAAACCGCGATGTTCGGGTCGACGCAGGCAAGATCGAAGCGCAGCGTCACCTTGCCGCTCTCCACGATCTCGTAGATCCGCAGCACCGCCGGCTCGTCCGGATGTGCCGCCATGGCCTGTCCGACCTGGCCCCGGCGCAAGGTCTTGCTGTCGGCGTCGACGAACACGGGGGCCAAGGCAAATGACGCGAGAATGCGCGCGCCCTGCCGTGCTTCGACAAGGATGTCGGCCGCGCCTTCCGCGGCGCCCTCCACGACGAACCGGAGCGACTCCGCCCTCCGGTCCTGCGGCGTGTCGATCTCGACGGTGGTGTCTCCGATGACCCGGCAATTCTTGCGCGCGATGATTTCGACGACGATCTTGCGAGCCGTATCGACGTTGACCGGCGCATCCAACGCGGCCGAGGCCGGGCTCTCGGCGGCCTGGATCTTCTGTCGGGAGACCGTGACGAACAGCGGGACCGGCTTCTTCGGCGGCGGGTGAGACTCGATCTCCGCAGCGAAATAGCAGGCGGCGGTTCGTGACCCGGGCGACGTCGATGCCGGGGGCGGCGTGTCAGTTGCGGCAGGCGCCTCCTGTGGCCCGGGCGGCCTGGCCGAAGGAGCGGAGCGCGATCGCGTCCGTCGCAATGTGAGCGTGTCCGACATGGAGCCGGATCCGCCCCCCTCCGGATCGCGCGCAGCCAAGCTGGATTCCTGCAGGCGTTCGACGATGGACGCCACTCCCCGCCTCGAGCGCCGCGGCGGCGCCTGCAGCTCGATTTGCTCCGGGACCCGATCAGGACGAGCTACACCAATATCCAGCCACTCGGTCAATTTCGAGGGCACGATATCCGTCGCAAAATACGTGGTGTGAAAGACGTCGTCCGTATCGCCGAAAGCAAACGTCGCGTCCTTCGCAAGGCGCGGGCCACGGGTACCGAACGACGTCATCGACGCCGTATCCACCACCAGATCGTTGTCGAGCTGGAACAGGCGATTTGTCACGCGATCGGCAATGAACTCGGCGAACTCTTTCGTCACGCCCTTGTCGGGTGCAACCTGCGCGACGAAATTCGACGTGATCGCGTAATAGGCTGCGAGCCTGTCGAGAGGACCGGCCGCCCCGTTCAGCTCCCTGACGAGATCGCTTGTTGGCCGCATCGCGGCAAGTCCGGGCACCCGGCCCTCGTCGATGGCGACTTCGGAAAACGCCTGGACGAAGCGGCCGACGGTCTTGATCCCCTGCGACACGATGGGGCTCAGCGCAGCCCCTCCTGCGAGGAATGAAACCGCGCGGACGCCGGCCATGATCCCATTGGTGTAGAGGTCGATCATCGCCGCCCAGTTCTCGGGCTCGGCCAGATGCGTTCCGGCATTGGTGCAGCCGACAAAGATGGCCTTGCCGAGCCGGATGTCCGGCCGCTTGTCCGCAAGCAGGGTTTCGGCCACGCGGTAGACCAGTGCGCCGCGACTGTGGATGACGGCGTCGACCGAGGACTTCTCGGGAATGTCCAGCGCCTGCAGCGCGGCAACAAGAGCGGCCGCATTCTCTCGGGGGGTTACGGTCAGCGTCTTGTGATCGAAGCCGAGGACGGCGTCGTAATGCGCGCTGACCTTCGACAGGAACGTCTTCCCGCCGTCGGAACCGGCAAGCTGCGCGAAGCCGCTCGCCGTCGACGAGAACGTGCCATGCACCATGAGCAGGATCTTCAGCGGGCGGTCCTGCGGCAGTCGAGGACGCGCCGAGCGCGCCGGCGTCCATGCGGCCGGATCGAGCCCGGCCATCACCACGATGCCCTCTTCCCTGTCCCCCTCGATATAGTCGGTCGCCACATCGATCGCCGTTCGGGCGGCAAACTTCAGCACGTAGGCACGGACCGGATCGATCAGCTTGTCGGACACCCAGTCGAGAACGGGGCCGCGCTTGCCGCTTGCGGCGGGCGTTCCGCGCGCCGTCCCCCTCGTCCCGGCCGTCAGAGGAAATACCAGAACTTGTCCACCTCCACGCCGCCTTGCCGGTTGGCCCGCCGGCTGCGGATAGGTCCAGGCATAGACACCGCCTGCTCCCTCGATCAGGACCATCGCCCTTTCGGACGGGCCGACTTCGACCTCGATCTGCGTCGGCGTCGACGCGTCCCGTCGCAGCGCGCGCGTTCCCGGGCGCGTCGGCACCATCTCGACTTCGGCGGCGATGGTGAAGTCGGACGCCGACAACGCCCCCCTGAGCTGATCGGCACCACTGATCTGGCTAGCAGTCCCACGGCGAAATCCCCGCCGGACAGGACCGTCCTGAACGATCCTGATTTCGACATCGTCGGGACTACGAACCACGATCCCGTTCGCTACTTCGAGTTCAGACATGACTTCGCCCCTGTCCAGACGGTCTGCTTCGTCGCGTCCTCGTGTGCCGCGCGGGCTTGCGAGCCCGGCGTGAAATCAAGATCTGACCTGCGTGCTCGGCTGAGACAGCGGCGCCGCCCATTCGAGCCGATTGCCATTAAGCGCCGATGACTTCCGGATCAGCTTGTTGGCCTCGATGTAGGCTTCCGCGGTCGAGGGCACGAGATAGCCCATGACGAATCCGAGCACTGCGAAAAGCGCGACGATGAAAGCGTATTGCAGCCAGGAGATATACGGCATGTTCAGGCCGAAAGACCTGCTCACCAATGTGAAGCCGATGAGAAGACATAGCATGACGGACGCCATGACCACCGCGTGCGTCGCACCGTCCCTCAGCCTTGCCTCGTGATAGTCCAGTGAATCGGCCCTGAGCCGCACGTCGAGAAGAATGCTCAGGACCAGCRTATTGACCAGGAAGACCAGGGACACCAGCGAGCTCGCCGCAAGCGGATGACCGCTTGCCAGCCAGCCGGGCGCGATCGGGATCGCGCTGTAGGTGATCCAGAGCACGACGTTGCCGAGCAAATAGGATAGCGCGCCGAAGACGACGTAGGAGCGCCAGGGCAAGGCATACAGTGAGGGACGCGCGAAATTTGTCGAGGCCTTCGGGTAGATCGCAAAGAAGATCGAGATCATCACGGCGACCGCATGTGCGGCCGAGGAGAGGCCTCCGGTCAGCGAGCCGACCTCGTAATTCTTCGACAGGTTCATGGAGAACAGCGGTGCGACCGAGACCACGAAGTCGAGCACGAAGATGATCACCAACGGCGCAAACGGCAGCGGCTGGGGCAGAACGGTCTGGTACCCGAAGCTGGAGATCAGCTCCGTCCGGGAATCGCGCCTGTCGACCACCGACAACGTCGCCTCGGCCAATCGGCGCTGGTAGGCGACGCGCAGATCCTCGCATTCCTCGGAGATGAAGTCGGAAATCTCGTACACCAGCTCTTTCGCGTCCAGGGCCGATACCGTGATGTCGTCCGTCAGCAGGAGGGCACGGGCCGACCGTCGCAGCATGCGCCGATATTGCCTTTCCATCTCGTCGAAGGCGGCTTTCCGGGCGCGGAAGAATCTCTTGAACCGCTTGTTGTTGCGCAGCTCGACGAAGCTGGTGTGGAGGGAAGCGACCTGCTTGATCATGGTCGCGGCGCCGGGCGCGAGCACCTCGTAGTCGTCATTGAGCGCCTTCTCGATCAGCCCGGCGGGAACGCCGTACCCTTCGAGCTCGCGCTGCAACTCTGGCCTTGCCCGCTCCGTCACCTTGATGGGTGATCGCGCGATGGCGACGATGACAGTCTCCACGGCCTGCGGGTAGCGGGCCAGCGTCTGCATCATGCGCCGCAGGAAATCGATCACCCGGCCGAGCACCGGCAAATGGGGCGCCAGCACCATGAAGGCGAACGTTGCAGGTATCGCAACGAGCAGTCCGATTCCGCGCGACATCAGGATCGCGACGAAGAAATAGAACACCACCGCGACCGTGACGTAGGCGAAGACCGCGAAATAATAGCGATCGCGCATCACGGCAAAGCGGATGTCCGCGGTCTCGAAAGGTGCGTGAAAGTCGATCGCGCTGACGATGCAGATCGCGATCGCACCGAGGCCGAGAGCTACGATCGACGGGTCAAGGCCATGCATGGATGAAAACTCACTCCGATCCGGCCCGGTCCACGAAAATTTCCCCGTCGAGGCCGCGCATGTACAGGACCGGCGAGATCCATTCGGCGAAGTGCCGCGCCTTCAATTCGGCCCGGGTATGCGCCAGCGCGGCCTGGATCGAAACGTTTTCCGCCAGATAGGTGTAGAACGTATCGGCGAAGGCGAGCCCCATATTGTCGCTGATCTCGAATTGCATGGCGATCACGGCGGGCACGCCGCCCTGAATGAGCTCGGCGGCGGTGCTCGAGAACAGAGAGCCCGGCTCGCCCTGCGCGCCGCTGCAGGAGTTGAGGACGACGAGACTCGGCGTTTGACCGGGCTGGGTCAGGAATTCTTTCAGCGATTCGGCATAAAGCCTTCTCCCCTTCGACCCGCCCTCTTCCTGGACAACGATGAAGCCCATCTGCCGCTCGGGATCGTGGCCGCCATGCCCGATGAAGTGAAACAAGTCCCACCGCTTGCCTTCGTCTCCCCTCAGGAAGCGGCGGTTGAGATCCCGCGCCTTCGCCGAGGGGATCCACGACAGTTTCAGCCTCTTGCCGTCGTTCAGCTCGCTCAACGCGTTCTTGATCGCGACCTGCTCGGCATCGACCTCGATCTCGTCCAGCGGCAATCCGTTCAGGACCTTGACCCGCGCTGCCATGCCGAGCATCCGTATCGGCCTTGCCGCGCACGCCCGGCGCTCCTCGCCATAGTCGTCGACGGCGCGCGTGAATGGCGTGCTTTGCGACGTCGTCACGTAGAAGCGGTTCTTCTTGTCGTACATCGTCTCCCAGGGCACGTAGGCGAGCGTGGGATCGGTGACCCGCAGACGGATCAGGAACGGCTGATCGTCCTTTCGCGCCGCATGGGAACATTCCTGATAGAGCTCGAGGATCTTGCGCTGAAAGATGAACTCGAAGAGTTGCGATCCGATCTCCTGCACGATCCGTTCGTCCGCCCCCGAGGTCAGCCCCCCGGCAGCGTCACGGAGAGCGGGTCTCGCTTCATCACCGCCACCTGTCGCGGACGCATTCGCGTTGCGCGCGGCAGCGCACTGGAGAATCGCTTCCTGCAACGGCCTCAGATTCTGGCGAAAACTCGGCTTCAGCTTCTCGACTTCAATCTCGCGGCACGTTGAATTGTATTCCGCGACGATACGGCAATGACTATCGCCACTATCTTCAATGGTCAGATTGAAAACGACTTTCGCCACGACGCAACCCTCAGCCGCGCACATGCCAGCGCAAAAATCTCACGCCTACTCAAAGTCTATACCGGACAGAAAAGCGCGCAATGGGCGAGCAGCGGTTGTAATGCCGCACCTCTACACGCGCCGACCGGCCGGGGATCGGCGCAAGCCGCACCCACGCCGTGTCCGTGCTGTTCTTCGCATCTACGGGTGCCTGCATTTCGCCGGTCACCCCGTTTCTCCGCCCAGGATGCGCACCATCCATGGCGCACGCCCGATTGGAATCAAATCGAATGATCGTCAAAACGACGCGGAACCGAAGTTCAGACCTGCCGCTCGCGGCGATCGGCGCGGAGCGGAAGCTTGCCAGCTCCTGGGCTTTTCTAGAGCCAATTCTCCGGCACGATTGTGAGCGGTTTCACATCTCCCGTTTTGTTGATCCCGCCCGACTGCTTTGAGCATGCGCCGGAGCTCGCGAGCATCGTGCAGGCCGCAGGCTACGCCGCTGGAAGCTTCACGCCTGTCAGCTCCCCCAGTCCGGCGATGAGCGCGTCCTGGAATGTCGGGTCGCTCGCCTCACCGGCCGGCTGCTCCTGACGGAGGTGATGCCAGTAGCGGCCGCTCACCAGCGCGGCCGGCTCTTCGCTGACGGCAAGCCAGGACTGCGTACGCTGTCCGGTGTCGAGATCCACGGGGGCCCCCGCACCGCCCATTTTGGTGCGCACCCAACCGGGATCGACCGCATTGCTCAGCACGTGCGGCCAGCGCCGTCCCAGTGCGTAGGCCAGCGCGACCGCGTGCAGCTTGCTTTCGGCATAGGCCTTCGCCGCATCCCAGCTTCGCCTGGTCCAGTCGAGGTCGCGCAATGAGCCCTCGCCGCCGCGGTGCAAGCCACTGCTGAGATAGACCAGCCGCTTCGGCCGCGCGATCAGGGCCGTCAGCATGTACGGCGCCAGCGTGTTGATCGCCAGCGTGCCGGCGTGCCCCTCCGCTGTCGCGCCGCGGCTCCGCTCGGTGTAGACGCCGGCATTGTGGATGATCGCGTCCATGCGTCCGATCGCGTTGACCTGGTCGGCGATGCCCTTCGTCTCGACGGCGCTCCTGAGGTCGCCGACCACGATCGCCACAGCATCCGAGGCGAAGTCCGCAACCGCCGCGGCGCGATCGGCCGATCGCGCGTGCAGCACCACGCGGTGTCCCTGATCGAGCAGCGCTTGCGCCGCCGCCCGACCAAGACCATCCGTGCTGCCTGTGATGAAGACGATCGCCATGCGCAGCTCCCTTATCCCTGGCAGAACGCAAGCCCGATATAGCGACTCTCTGCGCGCCTATCCCCTGCGGTATTGCTTCGTCGCTGACCTTCAACGTTTTTGCCGCGGCGCCGTGCGCCAATTTCGGATTATGCGATGATAGCTTTCTGCCACTGTTTTGCCCGACGAGTCAAACCGGTCGCTGCCAGGCTGAGCCCAACTCCATCCGCCCGTCATTGCGAGCGGCTTGTCCGCCGAAGCTCAAAGAGCGAAGGCGGAAGCGAAGCAATCCGGGATCTTTCCGCGGAGGACTCTGGATTGCTTCGCGGAGCCTGTCATCGGGCCGCTCCTGGCGCGGACCCGTTGGCTCGCAATGACGGTGTCGAAGCAGATGCGCGCCAAATGACGATGTCGCTCCGGTCGCCGCCGGGCAAATCGCAGTTTGGGCCCCGGCTGCGCGACGATTGCCGCCTCCCGCTGAAATGCGCCGGCATGTCAAATTGTTAGCAGCATCCGCCGGGCAACGTGCCCTCACCCCATTTCTACTGTGCATGGGGTTGTTTTCGACATTTTTTGTTTCGGCACCTTCGGATGCGCCCGCAGCAAAGAAAAAACCCGGCCTCGCGAAGGAGGCCGGGCTCTGTCGTCTTGCGACTTGCTCGAAAGGTCAGCCGCGGGTGCGCGAGCGGATCATAAAGCTGTCGTAGGTGTACTCGGCGACCTGCCACCACAGATATTCGTCGGAGCGGTAGGCCTGCATGGCGTCGATCGACTTCTTGAAGTCGGCGTTCTTGGCCGAGATCTCCCCCCACAGCTCATTGGTCGCCTTGAGGCAGGCTTCCAGCACCTCGTTGGTGAAGGGACGCAGCTGCGTGCCGCCGGCCACCAGACGCTTCAGGGCGGTCGGGTTCAACATGTCGTAGCGTGCGGCCATCCAGCTGTTGGCATTGGCCGTCGCGTTGGTGAGGATCGCCTGGTAGCTCTTCGGCAGCGAATTCCACTTGTCGAGGTTGGTGAAGGCGTGGACGGTCGGACCGCCTTCCCAGAAACCGGGATAATAGTAGTACTTGGCGACCTTGGCGAAGCCGAGCTTCTCGTCATCATAGGGGCCGACCCATTCGGCGGCGTCGATGGTGCCCTTTTCCAGCGCCGGATAGATATCGCCGCCGGCGAGCTGCTGCGGCACCACGCCGACCCTCTGGAGCACCTGGCCGGCGATGCCGCCGATACGCATCTTCAGGCCCGAGAGATCCGCAACGGTCTTGATCTCCTTGCGGAACCAGCCGCCCATCTGGGTGCCGGTGTTGCCGCAGGGGAAGCCGATCACGTTCGACTTCTTGAAGAAGTCGTTGGCGAGCTCGTTGCCGCCGCCCTGGTACAGCCACGAATTCTGCTGGCGCGCGTTGAGCCCGAACGGCACCGAGGCAAAGATCGCGAAGGTCGGATCCTTGCCGACATAGTAGTACGACACGGTATGGCACATTTCGACCGTGCCGTTCGAGGTCGCATCGAGCGCCTGGAGGCCGGGCACGACTTCGCCGGCGGCGAACACCTGGATCTGGAATTTGTTGTCGGTCATTTCGGCGACGTACTTCGCCACCTGCTCGGCACCGCCATAGATCGTATCGAGCGACTTCGGGAAGCTCGAGGTCAGGCGCCACTTGATCTCGGGCGAGGATTGCGCGATCGCCGGCGAGGCCACCGCGGCGGTCGCCGCCGCGCCTGCTGCCGACACTTTCAGGAAATCACGACGCTTCATCTTCAGGTCTCTCCTTGCTGGGGCGTTTCCCCGAACTTCCTCTTTGCCGCCGCTCATTCCGGCGACGCGCTTGGCCCGCGTCGAACCGAAGGGGGCTTACTGCCGTGGGCGTTTAACACGGAAGCCCCGCCTGCGGAACGCGACATTGGCATGACGGGGCTCTACGAAAGTCGCATGTCCCCAATGGATTGGCCGCGTCTCGCTCAGGCCGCCGCGATGACGCCCTTGAGCTGGTCCCGGACCTGGCCCGCAATGGCGCGGTAGATCGCCGCATGAGGGCCGTCCGGCTCGCTGTCGACGACGGGATTGCCGGCGTCCGAAGTGGCGCGAATCGCCATGTGCAGGGGGATCTCGCCCAGGAACGGGACTCCGAGCTTCTCGGCCTCGTGGCGCGCCCCGCCATGGCCGAAGATGTCGGATTTCGTGCCGCAATGCGGGCACTGGAAGTAGCTCATGTTCTCGACGATGCCGAGCACGGGCACGTTGACCTTCCGGAACATCGCAAGCCCCCGCCGCGCGTCGATCAGCGACAGGTCCTGCGGGGTCGAGACGATCACGGCGCCCTTCAGCGGCACGTTCTGCGCCAGCGTCAGCTGGGCATCGCCGGTGCCGGGCGGCATGTCGACGACGAGCACGTCGAGCTCGCCCCATGCGACGTCGCGCAGCATCTGCGTCACCGCCGACATCACCATCGGACCGCGCCAGATCATCGCGGTCTCTTCCTCCACCAGGAAGCCGATCGACATGATCGCGAGGCCGAAGCGCCGGAGCGGAATCATCTTGCGCTCGGCGTTGAGCTCCGGCTTGTCGTGCAGGCCCGTCAGCCGCGGCACCGATGGGCCGTAGATGTCCGCATCCAGAAGCCCGACCTTGAGGCCGAGGTCGCGCAGGCCCAGCGCCAGATTGAGCGCGGTGGTCGACTTGCCGACGCCGCCCTTGCCGGAGGCGACCGCGATCACCGCAGCGACGCCCGGAATCTCGGATTGCCGCGCCATCGGCGATTGGCCGCCCTGCGGCGGCTTGTGGGCATGGACCGGCTGCACGCCGGGCGTGCCGCGGCTTGGCGTGGGCGGCGGAGGTGGTGCAGAGCCCGGCTTGCGCTCGGCGGTCAGCGCCACCATCACGGTGGTGACGCCGGGAATGGCGCGCACGGCGGCCTCGGCCTCGGCCCGGACGGACTCCCAGGCCCGCGCCTCCGCGGCGTCGACATTGATCGAGAAGAACACCTTGCCGTCAGAGGCGCTGATCGCGCTCAGCACATTGGCATTGGCGAGCGCGACCCCGCGCGGCGATTTGATCCGGGCGAGGCTGTCGAGAACCTGTTGCTGCGTCACRCTCAAAGCGCATCTCCATGAGTCCAAGATGTGCCCCATTAGAGCGGAAACGCCCAAAAGGCTACTGCCTGCCGATATCGTCAGCCATCTCGGCGGGCGCCGCCCCCTGCTCCATGGCCGCCTCGTAGTTCAGCTCGATCATCACCCCGTTGGGGTCGTGCACGAATATCTGCCAGAGGTCGCCGCCGGGCACCTGGCGGGAGTCGAATTTCATCCCTTTGGACGTCAGTCGCTGCTTCATGCCCTCAAAACCGCGGCTGACGAAAGCGACGTGGTGAACAACGCCGGAATCCGGCTTTTGTGGCTCCGAGGTCGGAGAAATATCGACGAGGTGCACCACCGCCCTGCCCTCGCTGTACATCCAGGCCCCCGGGAAGGCGAAATTCGGCCGGGCGCCGTTTTCCAGGCCCAGCACGTCCTCGTAGAAGCGGACCGTCTCGGCCAGATTCCGGGTCCGGATGTTGAAATGATCGAGGACGCCAACGCTCACGCCGCCCATGCTTTCGCTCCCTTTTTTTGAAGTCCTTAAGTCCCGCCATCCTAGCACAGGGGGCCGCCAAACGAAGCCGTTGCCCTCCCGGCCTAACGGTTTATGGTGCGCCTCCGATCCGCCCTCGCGGCGGAAGTTCCAGGGCGCCGATTTGGCGTCCCTCGCCCGGCAAGAACCGTAAAACCCAAACTACCGACAAGGTACCACACATGGCTAAAGTCGCTTTCCTCGGTCTCGGCGTCATGGGCTTCCCCATGGCCGGACACCTCGTGAAAAAAGGGGGCCACGAGGTCACCGTCTACAACCGCACCGCGGCCAAGGCGAAGGAATGGGCGGACAAGTTCGGCGGCAAGACAGCGGCGACCCCGAAGGCCGCCGCCGAGGGTCAGGATTTCGTGATGTGCTGCGTCGGCAACGACAATGACCTGCGCGCGGTCACGATCGGCCCCGACGGTGCCTTCGCCGGCATGAAGAAGGGCGCGACCTTCGTCGACCACACCACCGCCTCCGCCGAAGTCGCGCGCGAGCTCGACACGGCCGCCACCAAGGCCGGCTTCAAGTTCGTCGACGCGCCGGTCTCCGGCGGCCAGGCCGGCGCCGAGAACGGCGTGCTGACGGTCATGTGCGGCGGCGCCGAGGACGCCTATGCCGGCGCTGAGCCGGTGATCACAGGCGCCTATGCGCGGATGTGCAAACTGCTCGGGCCCGCCGGCTCCGGCCAGCTGACCAAGATGGTCAACCAGATCTGCATCGCGGGCCTGGTCCAGGGCCTCTCCGAGGGTATTCACTTCGCCAAGAAGAGTGGCCTCGACGTCGCCGCAGTGATCGAGACCATCTCCAAGGGGGCGGCGCAGTCGTGGCAGATGGAGAACCGCTACAAGACCATGAACGAGGGCAAGTACGATTTCGGCTTCGCGGTCGAATGGATGCGCAAGGACCTATCGATCTCGCTGGCCGAAGCCCGCCGCAACGGCGCCACCCTGCCGGTGACCGCGCTGGTCGACCAGTTCTACGCCGAAGTCGAGAAGATGGGCGGCAAACGCTGGGATACGTCCAGCCTGCTCGCGCGCCTCAACCGCTGACGCCTGACGATCTGAAACGACCTTGCTGATCGCGATCGCCGCCATCTTCGTCCTCGCCTATGCGGCGATCGCGCTCGAGCACCCGCTTCGCGTCAACAAAAGCGCCTCCGCGCTGCTCGGCGCGGGGCTGCTGTGGACCATCTATGCGGTTGCGACCGGCGACCACGCGCTGGTCGGCCGCCAGCTCGACGAGTCCGTCGGCTCCACCGCGCAGATCGTCTTCTTCCTGATCGGCGCCATGACCATCGTCGAGGTGATCGACGCCCATGACGGTTTCGAGGTCATCACCTCGCTGATCCGCACCACGAGCCAGGTGGCGCTGATCTGGCTGATCGGCTTCGTGACGTTCTTCCTGAGCGCGATCCTGGACAATCTGACGACCACCATCGTCATGATCTCGCTGATCCAGAAGCTGATCGCCCGTCGCGACGACCGCCTCTTGTTCGCCTCCCTCATCGTCATCGCCGCCAATGCGGGCGGCGCGTGGACCGTGATCGGCGACGTCACCACGACCATGCTGTGGATCGGCGGGCAGATCTCGCCGCTGAAGATCATGAGCGCGGTGTTCCTGCCCTCGCTCCTCAATCTGCTCGTGCCGCTCGTCTTCATCAGCTTCTCGCTCAAGGGCAAGACCATCGCGCCGCCGTCGAAGGACACCGGGCTGCTGGTCGTCGACCGGTTCGAGCGCAACCTGATGTTCTATCTCGGGCTCGGCACCCTGATCGCGGTGCCCGCGTTCAAGGCGGTTACGCATCTGGCGCCGTTCATGGGCATCCTGTTCGGGCTCGGCGTGCTCTGGCTGGTCGGCGAGATCGTGCACCGCCACAAGGACGAGCATGTGCGCCAGCCCCTCACGCTGGTGCACGCGCTGGCACGGATCGACATGAGCTCGATCGTGTTCTTCGTCGGCATCCTGCTCGCGGTCGCCTGCCTCGATCACGCCGGCCTGCTCTCCATGCTGGCCAAATGGCTCGATGCCACGCTCGGCCGACAGGACGTCATCGTCGTCGCGCTCGGCCTGCTCAGCGCCATCATCGACAACGTGCCGCTGGTCGCCGCGACCATGGGCATGTACGACCTCGCGCATTATCCGCCGGACAGCTTCATCTGGGAGTTCATCGCCTATTGCGCCGGCACCGGCGGCTCGATCCTGATCATCGGCTCGGCCGCGGGGGTTGCCGCGATGGGGCTCGAGCGCATCGAGTTCCTCTGGTACGCCCGCCGCATCGCCGGCCCCGCGCTCGCCGGCTATCTGGCCGGTGCGGTGGTATACATCGCGCAGCACGCGGCGCTGCATTGAGCCGTTCAGGCCGGATCCAGATTAACGTCCGGTTAACGTAATTCTTTAGCTCCTTAAGTCAGCTCTTAAGGATTTCTTGCCAGAGATAGACAATGCAGAAGGCCCGCGTCCGGCGTGGGCAGGAATCGTGTTGCTTGATGAGTAACCCCGCTGAAAAGCCTGAGGTTGTGCAGCTTCCGGCCGAGCCGGTAAGCGCTCCATCGGCGAGCAGCCGAAGGGCTGCGGCGCAGCGGGTGCGCGAGGCGCGCGATAAGTTAACGTCGACCAGCGGAACCCGGCCGGCCTTCGACGCCGAGATGCTGCGCCAATATGYCCAGACGCGGCTGTCGGCCTCCTATGTCGTCATGCTGCTGGTGGTTGCGACCGGCGTGCTGTTCGGACTGTGGATGCAGCCGATCCCTGCGGCGGCGTGGACCGCCGGCATGCTCTGCATCCACGGCGCGATGATCCGCAGCTGCCGGCGCTTCCTGACCGAGCCCGCCTCGCCCGCCGCGACGCGCGCCTGGCGGACGCGCTTCGTCGTACTCGACCTGCTCTATGGCCTGTGCTGGATGGCGATCCTGATCCATCCCGTGCTCGACATGGTCACGGAAACACTGATGATGTTCCTGATGCTGCTGGTGATCGCAGTATCGAGCATGCTCGCCGCCAATCTGCCGATCGCCGCACTTGCCGCCACCGCACCGGTCGCAGTCGCCATGGCGCTGAGCTTTGCGGTGACCGGCTCGCTGGACAATTACATCCTGGCCGCGCTCGCGCTCGGCGCCGAAGGCTATTTCGTGCTGCTGGCGCATCGGCTGCACTCCTCGACCTTCGCCACGCTCGAGGCGCGCGCCGAGAAGGACGCGCTGATCGGCGAGCTCGAACAGGCCAAGGCGATCTCGGACGAAGCGCGCCACCGCGCCGAATCCGCCAATGTCGCCAAGTCGCGCTTCCTCGCGCAGATGAGCCACGAGCTGCGCACGCCGCTGAACGCGATCCTCGGCTTCTCCGAGGTGATGAAGAGCGAGATTTTTGGCGCGCATGCGGTGCCGGTCTACAAGGAGTACTCGGCCGACATCCACAATTCCGGCGTGCACCTGCTCAACCTCATCAACGAGATTCTCGATCTGTCGCGGATCGAGGCCGGCCGTTACGAGCTGAACGAGGAAGCCGTGTCGCTGATCGGCATCGTCGCCGACTGCCACCATCTGATGAAGC
>NZ_JBFUES010000018.1:0-21101 GCF_056403875.1 Bradyrhizobium sp. P2_E8 | reverse complement strand
GTCGACTGCACCAGATTGGTGAAACGGCGCAGGATGCGGTCTTCATCGAGCGAGGCGACGGATTTGAGCTGCTCCTCGATCTCGGCAAGCAGAGTTGTCTCGCGCGCCGAACGCTCGCGATCGGTAAGGACGAGGCGCGGATCGCGGCGGGCCTGGAACAGCGCGACGAGGTTGGCTGTGATCGCGGCGTTCTTGCGCAAGGTCTCCCACATATAGTCCTGGGTGAACGGCGCGCGGATCTGGTGCAAATAGCGGGATAGCGCCCGGATGGTCGAGACTTCCCGCCAGCCCAGGGCCGTGCGCAGGATCAGGGCGTTGTATCCGTCGGATTCGGCGCGATCGGTGACCACCGCCATGATTGAGACTTCCAGCCGATGGCTGAATTCCCGGCTGATCTCGATCGGCTGGCCGTCGCTGGTCTCGATCGTCATGTCGTGCAGCCATACCGGCTCGGGCCTGTTGCCGGGCACGATCTGATAGGTGCGTTCGTCGACCACGCGCAGGCCGTGATTTTCGATCACCGGCACGCGATAGGACAGCGATAGCGGCGCGGCGTCCGAAAACACCTTGAGGCCGAAGCGCCTGGGATCGTCCTCCTCGAAGCGGTGAACCGAAATCGTCACCGGGCGGGCCGGCGTGAGCTTCTCGATGGTGGCGATATCGGCGATCGCCTGTTCCGCCGTGGACACCTCGGTATAGCCGCCGGTAAAGGCCTGGGCATAGCGATTGGCGAGCATGCGCGCCCGCATGCCATCGGTCGACGCAGCCAGCGCGGCCTTCAGCTTGTCGGCCCAGGTCGCGGCAATGGCGCTGATCCCTGCTTCCAGCGTGGCGCGCTCGACGGCGGGAGTCTTACCTTCATAGCGGCCGATGATGTAGTGGACGCGCGCCAATGCTCCTTCGGGGAAGGACACGTAGGAGGCCGACAGCGTCCCCTTGTAGATCTGCGCCAGGAAGGCGCCGACGCGCGTGCGCACGTCGGTGTCGTATTTGTCGCGCGGAATGAAGACGAGGATGGAGACGAAGCGATCGAACTTGTCGACCCGGGCCAGCGCCCGGACGCGGGGGCGCTCATAGAGGATCAAGATCTCCATGACGAAATTGAAGAGAGTGTCGACGTCGACCTGGAAGAGCTCGTCGCGCGGATAATCCTCGAGCATATGCATCAACGCCTTGCCCGAATGGCTGTTCGGGTCGAAGCCGGCGCGCTGGAGCACCCGTGTCACCTTGTGGCGGATATAGGGGATCTGTCGTGCCGAGCGCGTATACGCGCCCGAGGTGAACAGGCCGACGACACGCAATTCGCCCTCGAGCCGGCCGTCGGGCGCGTAGAGCTTGATGCCGACATAGTCCATCCGGATGCGGCGATGAACACGGCTGCTCACATTGGCCTTGATGACGATCAGCAGGGTCGGCTCGCGCATGAACTCGCGAATTTCCGGCGTCATCACCACCATTTCGTTGCCGCGGCGCAGGACCTTCGCATCGGGATCGCGGAGGATGCCGAGGCCCTCGGCGGTCGTGATGTCATCCGACACGTCGCTCTCGGGCGAGAAGCGATATTCGCGCACGCCGAGAAAGGTGAAATTGTCTGCGCACAGCCATTGCAGGAACTGGTTGGCCTCGGCGACCTCGTCGATCGGCAGTGGCGGCGGATTGGACGAGAATGTCTTGATCGCGTCCTCGACCCGGTCGCGCATGGCGCGCCAGTCGACGACGCAGGCGCGCACGTCGCCGAGCGTCCTGGTGAGGCCGTCAATCAGCCTGTCGCGGTCAGCGTCGGCGTCCAGGCGGGTCATGTGGAGGTGAATCAGGCTCTCTCGCGCGCCCTTTGATCCCTCCGGGAGGGCTTCGCCGTAGAAGTGCAGCAGCTTGCCCTGGTCATCGCGCTCCACTGCGATGATGGGGTGAGCGACGAGGGTGACTTCGATGCCCTGCTCGGCGATTTCAGCCATGGTGGAATCGAACAGGAAGGGCATGTTGTCGTTGAGGATTTCGAGCACGGAGATCTCGCGCCCATCCGGCATCATCGGATTGACGATGCGGATATCGGCACGACCGGCCGTGCGCCGCTGCACGTGCTCCCAGGCCTGCTCCGCCAGGAGGGCGAGCGAGGAGGCATCGTAGTTGGCGAGATCCTCGCTATTGGTGTAGCCGAACAGAAGCTCGGCAAAGGTCCGGGGGGCCTTGCCCGGCTGCACGCTTTCCGCCGCGTCGTGGATCAGAGTTGCCCGGGCCTTGTCGTCGCGCCATGCCATAGCGTCCTCCATATCCCGGCCGACGAACCGCAAATGCGGTCAGGCGTTGTTTTTGGAGTGCGTCTCTGCGCGCGCCATCGTCTCGACCGTATTTCAATCGCGCCGGTCTTGCGGCCTTCACGATACTAGCACCCCGAAGCTGCCATGGCGCGCAGAGTTATGAGGCGTGCTCAAGGCCGAAGTCGGCGGCGAGGGTCGCTGCGCCGTGAGCACTTGCAACATCACAAGGAGTTTCAACAGTGTAGGAGTTCGTGGTTTTGTTCCGGATGGCGCGCCATTCATCATCAGGCCTTCATGCGCTCTTCGGCCGGAACGCGACGACGGATCCGGCCGGCTCGTCCTCGCCCATCGCCGCCTCGATCGCCTTCGCAAGTGCGGCCTGGTCGAACGGTTTTGCCAGGCGCGGCAGGCTGGACCGCGCGTCGCTCGGGAGGTCCGCGTATCCCGTGCTGAGGAGGATGACCGTCTCCGGGCGCTCCGCAGCGATGGCGCCGGCAAGCTGCAGGCCGGTCATGCCGGGCATGGCATAGTCGGTCACGACCAGGTCGACGGTGCGCGTGCGGCGGAGCAAAGCCAGTGCCTCATCGCCCGAGCGCGCCTCGACCACGATGTGCCCGAGATCCTCCAGCATCGCTGCCGTGTTCTCGAGCACCAGGAGGTCGTCGTCGACGACGAGCACGGAAAGCTGCCGGCTGGCTCGGGCTACGGGAGCCGGAGCCGCCGTGCGCGGGTCCGGCTCCACGGTCGCCTCGGCGATCGGCAGCCAGATGTCGGCCGTCGTGCCCTCGCCGGGACGGCTCTTCAGGACGAGCCTGCCGCCGGACTGCTCGGCCAGTCCGTGGACCATCGACAGGCCGAGCCCGGTGCCTTTGCCGACGCCCTTGGTCGTGAAGAACGGCTCCTGGGCGTGCTTGAGAATCTCGTCGCTCATGCCGCAGCCCGTGTCGCTGACCGAGAGCACGACATAACCGCTGCTCGAAGGGCCGCCTTCGCCCTGCTCCTCGTGCGCGGCGATGGTGATCAGGCCGCCGTCCGGCATCGCATCACGCGCGTTGACCGCGAGGTTGAGGATCGCCAATTCGAGCTGGTTGGCGTCGACCTTCACCTTTGGCAGATGCATCGGGAACCGGGTCTCGACAGCAATTCCGGCTTCGAATTTCAGCAATGACGCCATGCCGTGCACCAGCTCGCCGACATCGACGACCGCCGGCTTGAGGTGCTGTTTGCGCGCGAAAGCGAGCATGCGCTGGGTCAGGGAGGCGCCGCGCGCCGCGCCTTGCATCGCGTTCTCCACCAGGCGCTGGATCTTCGGATCGCCCGTCGGCAGGCGCTTCTTCAAGAGCTCGAGGCTGCCGAGAACGGCCGCCAGCAGGTTGTTGAAGTCGTGGGCCACGCCGCCGGTGAGCTGGCCGATGGTCTCCATCTTCTGCGACATCATCAGTGCTTCGCGCGCGCGATCCAGCGCTTCCTGCGCCCGTCTCCGTTCGCTGACGTCGCGTACGATCTTGGCAAAGCTGGCGATCGCGCCGCTTTCGTTCCGGATCGCGACGATCGTTGCCTCCGCCCAGAAGCGGCTGCCGTCCTTGCGCACCCGCCAGCCTTCGATGGCGGACTTGCCCTCCCGCTCGGCTTCAACGAGCGCGCGCGCGGGCGCCTCGGCCGCGCAATCTTCCTCAGTGTGAAAAATGGCGTAGCTCGTGCCGACGATGTCGTCGCCATAGCCCATCAGCCGGCGCGCGCCGAGGTTCCAGTTGCCCACGCGCCCGTCCGGATCGAGCATGAAGATCGCGTGGTCGACGATACCTTCGACGAGCAGCCGAAAGCGTTCCTCGCTGCGCCTCAGTGCGTCGGCCTCGCGTTGGGCGCGCTCCGCCGATGCCCTGTCATAGACGGCAGCCGCGATTCCGATGCTCAGGATCATGATGGTGATGCCGGCGAGCAGGAACGCGAGCGGCGCCTGACCGACGCCGAGATGTCCTGCCTGCCGGGCCATGGTGCTCGTCGGCACGAACATGGCGCCTTGCATCGCGGCGTAGTGCATGCCGGAGATCGCAAGGCCCATCACCAGGCCCGCGAACAGCCGCTGGACCGCGTTGGTGTTGCGAAAGGCGAGCCAGAGCGCCACGATCGAGGCGCTGATCGCGATCAGGATCGAGGCCACGACCCAGCGGGGATCATATTGGATGAGGGCCGCCATCCGCATCGCGGCCATGCCGGTATAGTGCATGCCGGAGATGCCAAGTCCCATCGCGAAGCCGGATGCGAGCAGCGCCTGCGGGCGTCGTCCGACAACGGTAAAGGCGGCAGCGGCGACGACGATCGGAATGACCAGCGAGAGCAGAGTCAGGAATGAATCGTAGGAGATCTCGATCCCAGGCAGGCTGAAGGCCAGCATGCCGACGAAATGCATCGACCAGATGCCGCCGCCCATGGCGATCGCAGCGGCTGCCAGCCAGGATCGGCGGGCCCTTCCCGAAGCAGCTCGCATTCGGGTCGCCAGGTCCAGCGCCGTATAGGAGGCGAGGGCCGCGATCAGAATCGATAACGCGACCAGGACGGGATCGTGAGAAGCTGCATGATGATGCATTTCGGCCAACGCTAGCCGAGCTTGCGTTCGGGCTTACGCATGAGGTCCTCCCCCGACACCGAAATCGTCCGCGGCACCACGATGGGCGCCGCAGGCGTCCACGAAGTTCGAATCGGCCGTCATGGTGCACGCAATCGTGCATTGCCGCCACTCTCATGGCGTGATCGGGGGCGGCCCGCGGGAACCATCCGTTATGCCGGCAGCAGACCGGCCGCGCGGTAGCCGTCGATCAAGGCGTCGTAGAGCGAGAGATCCGACCGGCTCCGCGCCAGGAGCTGGGCGCCGGCGATGGCGGCGAAGATCGCGCGTGCGCGCCGATCGCTCTCCTCGGAACCGGCCAGCGCCGCAGCGGACAGAACCTTGCTCAGCCAGGCAACATTTACGTCCGCAAAGGCCTGCACCTCCCGCTTCACCGCGTCCGGCAGGTCGTCATGCTCGGCAGCCATGAAGCTGCACAGGCACATGCGATTGCCGTTCTCGAGCGCCTTGCGAAAGACGTCGGGATAGCGGTGCAGGCAGCGCAGGGGATCCTGGGTTTCGGCCAGCATGGCTTCGAGCGCCGCCGCGGTGTCCTCCCAGTAGCGTCTGGCGACTGCCGCGCCGAGATCGGCCTTGCTCGGGAAATGATAGTGGATGCTGGCGGCCTTGATGCCGACTTCAGCGGCGAGGTCGCGGAAGTTCAGGCCGCCATAGCCGTGCGCCTGTGCGGTGCGTTTGGCGGCCGCCAGGATGGCTTCCCGCGCGCTGGAACTCATGTCGGTGCCTCACTGCTTCGTTATCTACCAAGTGACAGATAGGCTTTGACCGCCAGGTTTTGAAGGCTATAGTTGACTACCAAGTGGCAGGTAGGGAAAAGCGAAGAGGTTCAGCGATGAAGATTCATGATTGGGCCACCGGCCCTTATCCGGCCCGCGTCCGCATCGCGATAGCCGAGAAGAATCTGCGGCCGCGCGTCACATTCGTGTCGGTCAACCTGCGCAAGGGCGAGCACAAGAAACCCGAATTCCTCGCCAAGAACTACTCGGGCACGCTGCCGGTGCTCGAGCTCGAGGACGGCACCTTCATCGGCGAATGCACCGCCATCACCGAATATCTCGACGCGCTCGACGGCGCGCCCGTGCTCACCGGCAGGACGCCGCGCGAGAAGGGCGTGATCCACATGATGAACAAGCGCGCCGAGCTGGAGCTGCTCGACGCGATCAGCGTGTACTTTCATCACGCGACGCCGGGGCTTGGGCCCGAGGTCGAGATCTATCAGAACGCCGAGTGGGGCTTGCGTCAGCGCGACAAGGCCTTCAGAGGCATGCACTACTTCGACGGCATTCTGAAACAGCAGCCATTCGTCGCCGGCGAGGCCTTCTCGATGGCCGATATCGCGGTCATCGGCGGCTTGATCTTTGCGGACCTCCTGAAACTGCCGGTGCCCGCGGAGTGCGAGGCTCTTCGCGCCTGGTACGCCCGGATGCAGGAGCGCCCGAGCGTCAAGAACCGGGTGACGATGTCAGAGCCGGCCGACGTGTCCGCCTGACATCGGGCCGCGCCACCGCGAAGTCGCGTCGAAGCAGGTGGTTCGAACTCGTTCCATCGATGACGCTCTCCATCGGTGCGGCGGAGCAATCCTTCGAGATCTGACCGGCTGACGCCGGTCATGCGCGTCGGCACGTTGTCGTTGGCGTCGCCGCACGATCGTTAATCTGAAATAATGACGATCTTCAGCACAAATGCTAGGTCGAGTCGCAGGTCACGACGCTGGGCTCCCCAGGCCGGTCACGACAATCTCAGCGCGTGTTGAAATCCGAGGGCTCAATGGGACGACTACTGAATATTGTGACGCCACTGCATGCCGCGACCAAGCGCGACTACATGGGGCGCATGAACGACGACAAGATCGGCTGCTCGCTGAAGGCGCGGGAATACGAGGTCGATTACTGGGATGGCGATCGTCGCTTCGGCTATGGCGGCTACCGCTTCATCGAAGGGCGCTGGGCGCCGGTCGCCAAGGCGCTGATCGAGACCTATGGCCTGAAGGATGGCTCCAGCGTGCTCGACGTCGGCTGCGGCAAGGGCTTCCTGCTGTACGAGATGCAAAAGATCCTGCCGGGCTTGAAGGTCGCCGGCTTCGATATCTCCAGACACGGTCTTGCCAATTCGCACGAGCAGGTGCGGCCGTATTTGTTCAATCATCGCGCCCAGGACGCCTATCCCTATGGCGATGACAGTTTCGACCTCGTCATCTCGCTCGGCACCCTGCACAATCTCAGGCTCTACGAGCTCGATGCCGCGCTCAAGGAGATCGAGCGGGTCGGCAAGAACAAATTCGTCATGGTCGAGGGCTACCGGACCGTTGCCGAGCTGCACAATCTCGAATGCTGGGCGCTGACGGCGGAGTCCATCCTGCACACCTCCGAATGGATATGGCTCTACGGAAAGCTCGGCTACACCGGCGATTACGAATTCATCTATTTCGAGTGACCGGGCGCGGCGGGCGAATGCGGCATTGAAGTCCCGGAACGTTACGACGACGTTTACCAATCATCGCAAGCAAATCGCAGCGGTGTCTTGGTATAGGGCGAGCGACCCGGTGGAACCCATGCCGCTGCTCGACATACCGACCATGAACACGCGCGAGGCGCAACGAAACGGGCGGCAGCCTGATTTCGGTTGAAGATCGATTGCGGCGGCGCAGCCGGCCAGATCACCTGTAATCTGCTTCACACGCAAATGCGGCCAATGGCGCTAGATCAGCTTAGGCCTCGCCTACGAGCGGCCTGGTTCGGAGCTGGCGATGATGGCTGCACTGGCGAGGGCGATATCCCGTGCGACGAGAATCAACGTCGCTGTCGAAACTCTGAAAATCATCATGATCTTCTCGGGTGCGGGCCTGCTGCTCTCCCTCGTGGCCGCGATGATCTACGGAAAGGCCCTGAAGGCCGCCTTGTTCTGACATCGTGGAGGTTGGCCGCCTCACCGCCACCCAAGCGCGGGCGCGGCATCGCTGCGCCCCGCGTCCATCGGGAAGTCCACAATGCGCCGCAAGTGCACCTTCTTACGCGGCCGTACTGTCGATCGAACGGCGGATCTCCCGCTGCACTTCCGCGCTCGATAGAAACAGATCGTGATTGATGATGCTCCAGCCTTCCTGGGAAGCATCGACCACGCGCACGCCGAGCCGCTGGATGACAGCCTTCTCGGCAGCGCCGACCCTGGTCATTCCACCCGCGATTTGTCCCGACAGAGCCAGAGCGCGATCGTTCGTCGCGGCGATCACGGTGATCTTGCCGGCAAGCGGACCGATGCGGTGGATCGCCGACGTGAACACGTCCATGTCGATGTCGGGCGCGGCAAACACGACCGTCCCGATCCTGCTCGTGACAGTGTCGCCGTATCGCGCATAGAGCTGACGCAGGCTCTCGAGCGTCAGCATGGTCCCCATGCTGTGCGCAACGATGTGCACGCGGCCGCCGCCTGACGTCGACACCAGGGAAGAGAGCACGCGTTCGAAATCGTCGCGGGACCACATCGCACTGTCCCGGTCATAGGCATAGTCGAACAATGCTGCCTTGGAGGGCCAGGAGAACACCATGGTCCGGCCGCGGAACTTGATCCCATCGGAGAGATGGGCGGCGTCGAGCGCCGCCGTCTCGAATGTCTGCTTGAAGCCGTGCACATAGATCAGCACGTCTCCTCCCGCGCCGCCCTGCGCAAGGAGATCGCCAATTTCGGCTTGCACCGGTTCGACCTGATCAAGGCGCCAATCGCCCAGTCCGACCGAGGCGAGGGAAAGTCGGCTCTCGTCCGGCGCCACCAGCCTTGCTCGCGCGACCGTCATTGCGGTCGCGCGCTCCGGCCCGAACCAGGGTTTCGTGCGGCCGCCCTTCACGGGCTTTCGTGTGGTGGCGACGAGCAGTGTGGGATCAGCGGAAAGGGACGACGCGTCGTAGCGCGCGCCGGTCGCGCCCAAGCCTGCGCATCCGCCCAGCGCGAGAGCACTGCCTGCCGAGACAAGCCCGCGCAGGAGCGCGCGGCGCGAAGGAGAATGATGAGAGTCGGGTTGTAAAAGATGTCGGACGATCACGCGGAACCTTTGGGAACTATGCCCACCATAGCGCCGCCCCGCCTACTCCCTGAATGACAATGGGGGCGAGAAGACGGCGGAGCAGCGTCCTGGCAGGTCGCGTGTCATGGCGTCCGTTCGTCGGTCTGCGAGCGATGCGACGAAGTTCCAACGCCTGGCATCTCTCAGCGCCACCCAAGCGCTGGAGCGACGTGCGTCAAGATCGCCTCGATCGCATGCGCGCAGTAGGCCACGCCGAGCTGATTAGGAATGGTCAGCAGCAACGTATCGGCCTCGGCGATCGCTTCGTCCTGCCGTAGCTGCTCGATCAGCGCATCGGGCTCGGCAGCATAGGAGCGGCCGAAGATGGCCCGCGTCTGCGGGTCGATGAAGCCGATCTGGTCTTCGCCTCCGCGCTCGCCGCCGAAATAGGCGCGGTCGCGATCGTTCATCAGCGCGAAGATGCTGCGGCTGACGGACACGCGCGGTTCGCGAGTGTGGCCGGCTTCTTTCCATGCGGCGCGATAGGCGCGGATCTGGGCGGCCTGCTGCACGTGAAAAGCTTCGCCGGTCTCGTCGTTCTTCAGCGTCGAGCTCTGCAAATTCATGCCGAGCTTCGCCGCCCACACCGCGGTGGCGTTGGAGCCGGCGCCCCACCAGATCCGCTCGCGCAGGCCCTGCGCATGCGGCTCGAGGCGCAGCAGCCCCGGCGGGTTCGGAAACATCGGCTGCGGATTGGGCTCCGCGAAGCCTTCGCCGCGCAGGAGATCGAGAAAGACCTCAGCGTGGCGGCGGCCCATGTCGGCGTCGCTCTGGCCGTCGGCCGGCCGATAGCCGAAATAGCGCCAGCCGTCGATCACCTGCTCGGGCGAGCCGCGGCTGATGCCGAGCTGGAGCCGGCCGCCGGCGATGAGGTCGGCGGAGCCGGCGTCCTCCACCATGTAGAGCGGGTTCTCGTAGCGCATGTCGATCACGGCGGTGCCGATCTCGATCTTGCTGGTCCGGGCGCCGACCGCTGCGAGCAGCGGAAAGGGCGAGGCCAGCTGGCGCGCGAAGTGATGCACGCGGAAATAGGCGCCATCCGCGCCCAGTTGCTCCGCCGCGACCGCAAGCTCGATGGATTGCAGCAGCGTGTCCGCCGCGGAGCGGGTCTGCGATTGCGGCGAGGGCGTCCAGTGTCCGAAGGACAGAAATCCGATCTTTTTCATGCGGGCAACATATGGATGATTGGAAGGGTTTGCGAGACGTCGATCGGAGGAAAGATGGCAATACGGGGTGTGCACCCGTAAGCCCTCTTTGGGGAAAGCAGATTAGGCGCGGTTTGGACTGCTGCCCGATAGCGGGCCACGAACTCAGATCGCTCAACTTCAGTCGGCCACGCCGAGAAGCGTCCTCAGATGTCGCAACCGGTCAAATTCAATGCCTTGCGCAAGCCACCAAACGCCTTGAGCCGACAGGGCTCCGCATTGCTTGCGGCCTTTGAGCGCTGGAAGTTGGCAGTTCGCTTGACAACGGGTGCCTTCGGCTTGGGACGTTCAGCGGTCGCGATCTTTTTCGGATTGTGCCGATGACGGACGATCGGCTCCGGCTCGGACGAGCCAATATGGGCGTCTTCTAGCGGAGCAACGCGGTCTTCCACCGAAGCAGTCTGTGTCGGCATCGCGCTGCTCACGGCGGCCACGTCAAGGCGGTCAGCCTTCGCCAGGGCGTCGTTTGAAGCAGAAGTGCCCGCGTCTTGCTCGGCAAGCGGCTGCACGATCGCGACCGCGCGACGCTGTGGCGCTCTCAGCTCCATTGCCGACAGCATTCCTACACTCAACAGGATGAGGAGGCCCAACAACGCCATTCTCAGCATAATGCGCCTCTGACCCAGATTCGTGCCGCTGAAAAATTCTCCGCGCCAATGAGGCAACTTGTCGACGGCTGCCGACTTGCGACGAATCATTTGCCGACAGGGTTAACGTCGGTGATGCTCCCGCACGTGCCGATAATGCCGACGCTTAAGTCAATCATCGGCCGGGCAAGGAGATTGTTCCGTGTCACCTAGCGTCCCGCGCTGTAGCGGTTAGGCTGTGTACCTATAAACCCGCCGGCGTCATGTGACGGGTGACCACGTCCGCTTTGCTCCTATAGCGACCAAGTTCGTGCGGCAGCGCAGTATGTCGCGAAGGGCCCAAACGCGGACATTAGTCACGTCGGATTCGTGTGAATTCGCGAGTGAGAAGCACAGTCAGGATAAAGTGAAGAACAACCACCGGCCACAGCAGGACACTGGTCAAACCGCCTGCGAAACCGAGGTAGGCAAGAAACAGCGTGACCAGTGCGTTGTATGTCAGCATCCCAACGAGCGGAGGACCTGGCCAGCACGYGATTCCTAAACCGACCAGGGCGATCCCTGCAACGCGAGCAACTGGTATTGCGACGCCCGTAAGCTGTTCACGCAGCAACAATTGCACAACCAGCGACGGAACGATCAGCAACGCCAATCCAGTAGCGGCTTCGGCGATAGCGGCGAAAGTCAGCGCATTCTTCATCGTTCCGCCATACCGTTGCGAGGCTGTTAAGGCTTGGCTTTAGCCTCCTGCTCCGGCGTAAAGGGTTCGAGTTTAAAGGTCAGCTTGTCGATCTTGCCGGTGAACTTGAACGGCGGGTCATAGCGGTACTCGACCATCGCGACACCAGAGCGGGTATCCAGACCGACATCGAAGGTTTCGTCCTCCGGGAAGGTGACGGGAATGGTGTTCTCCATGGATTTCTTGGCGACTTCCTTTCCGTCCACGGAGAGCACGCCGGTCCCGCCCTTGCCCAAACCTGGACCGTCGCATTTGAAGTCGAAGACGATGGTGTGCTTGCCGGCGCTCAATTCCGGCCCTTCCCACATAGTGCGCTTGAGATCGAGCAGGTTATAGAGAAACACCACCTTGCCACGGCCGATGCCCAAGTCGCCCTTGCTCAGGAACAGGCCGTAACCGCCGAAACGTCCACCCTCGGTGACGATCATGCCTTCCGCACGACCCTCCTCGGGGATCGTGACCTCGGCAGTGATGGTATAGGACTTGCCCAGAATGCTCGGGGCCGCGCTTGCGGGCACACCACTTAGTTCGCCCGAATAGGTGAAGACCGTTCGTCCCGCCGTGAGGTTCGGGCGCGGTGCATTCCACCTCGATAGCGTGGAATTATCGAGCGGCAGCACGTTGTACTTCTTTGCCTCGGAGTAGAACAGGTCCTGGAGCTGCTTGAGCTTGTCCGGCATCTTGGCGGCCAGATCGTTGAACTGGGTCGGATCCTCCTGGACGTTGTAGAGCTCCCAAGTGTAGCCGGTGATCACATCCGGAGGCGCGGCGCTGCTCAGCTCCCACGGAAGCGTCGCCGGCGTCGTGGCCGCCACCCACCCGTCGCTATAGATGGCGCGATTGCCGAGCATCTCGAAATATTGGGTAGTGTGCTTGGTCGTTGAGCTAGCGTTCGCCTTGTCCCATGTGTACGCCATGCTGACCCCTTCGATGGGGATCTGCTTGATGCCGTTGACCGTATCGGGTTGTGGAATGCCGGTTGCTTCGAAGATGGTCGGCACGATGTCGATGACATGATGGAATTGGCGGCGGATGCCACCCAAATCGTTGATATGGCCGGGCCACGACATGGCGACGCCTTGGGCCGTGCCACCGAAGTGCGATGCGACCTGCTTCGTCCACTTGAACGGAGTGTCCATCGCCCACGACCAGCCGGCCGCGAAATGTGGGAATGTCCGATCTGATCCCCAGAACGGATACCAGAGAAACTGGTCTTTCACCGGCACAGGAACACCATTGAATGTGGTGAACTCGTTTGGTGTGCCGTTGACCATGCCTTCAGCGCTCGCGCCATTGTCGCCGCCGATATAGATGATCAGGGTGTTGTCGAGCTGGCCGAGGTCTTCGACAGCCTGGATGACGCGACCGATCTCATTGTCAGCGTAAGCGAGGTAGGCCCCGTAGACGTCTGCTTGCTTGATGAAGAGCTTCTTTTCGTCCCAACTGAGCGAATCCCACTCCGGCAAGCCCTTCGGCCAGGGCGTCAGCTTGGCGTCTTCGGGCATGATGCCCAATCGCTTCTGGTTGGCGAAGATAGTCTCACGCACTTTGTTCCAGCCGTCGTCGAACAGGTGCATGTCGCTGATCTTCTTGATCCATTCCGGCGTCGGATGATGCGGCGCATGGGTGGCGCCTGGTACGTAATAGACAAAGAACGGTTGGTCGGGTGCAAGCTCCTTGAGCTGCTTCATGTACTGGATGGCATCGTCCGCCATCGCCGTTTCCATATTCCACTTGGGATTACCCTCGAATGGATAGATGGCCGTCGTGTTGCGGAACAGGTTCGGTTGCCATTGGCTGGCGTCGCCGCCGACAAAACCGTAGAAATAATCGAAGCCCATGCCGTTCGGCCACTGATTGAACGGCCCGGCTTGGCTCGACTGGTACGAGGGCGTGTTGTGGTCCTTGCCGAACCACGAAGTTGCGTACCCGTTCGCTTTTAGGGTGGTGCCGATCGTACCTTTCTCGATCGGGATGATCGAGTCGTAGCCCGGGAAACCCGTCGAAACTTCGCCGACCACCCCGTAGCCGACCGAGTGATGGTTGCGTCCCGTGATAAGTGCCGCCCGCGTCGGCGAGCAGAGCGCGGTCGAGTGAAAATTCGTGTAGCGCAGGCCGGCGTTTGCGATGCGATCCATGGCAGGCGTGGGTATGACGCCGCCAAAGGTGCTTGGTGCACCGAAGCCCTGGTCATCCGTCATGATGAGCAGCACGTTGGGCGCGCCCTTTGGTGGCACGACGCGCGGGGCCCACCAGGGCGTCGACTCCGAGGCTTTCTCCTTGATCACCCCGCCAAATTTCGGATCGGGCRGCGGAAGTTGTTTCCCGTCGAGCGTGGTGGTGGCGCTGGGCGCGCCTGGGACACCAGTGATCTGTTGGGCCAATGCCGAGGTACAACTAAGGGCGAGAAGACCAACGCTCGCAAACAGGCTGTGACTGATTTTCACGACGAAACCCCCGGTCGGAGTTCTTTGCAGAAAATCGGGTCGCGCATTTCGATAGAAACAAGAACAATGGTCGCATGAGCAGACCGCACTTTGATCCAGATCAACTCCGTTGCTTGGACAGAGGTGGGACCTTTAACGGCCTTCTGGGCCGAATTCTTGTACTCGCGCTATGCAAATTAGGTCGTTGATCGAACCGCTTATGCTGTGTCGCCCAAAACGGGCACGACCCTTGTCGCCGATGTCCGTTGCGGGTCAAAGGCTGCCCTTGTTAGCTGGCATGACGTTGGGCGGGCAGGGGCGGCGTCAACCGCCTGCGCCGGCGGTGCGGGTATGCGACGGGCCTGGCGCAAAATGCTCGGCGCGTTCGACCAGGAGATCCAGGAAGCTTCGCGCGCGGAGCGACATCCACTGCGTCTCCGGATAGACCGCATGCAGGGGCAGTGCGGCAATCGTGTAGTCCGGCAGCACATGCTCGAGCTCGCCGCTGCGAAGACCCTCCGCTGCATTCCACTCGGGCAGGATGGCGATGCCGAGATGATGCATCGTCGCCTCCTGCATCGCATCGGCATCGTCGACGTGAATGGGTCCGTTGATGGATGCGACGTGACGGCCATGCTCGGAGTCGAAGGCCCATTGCTGCGCCGGCGACATCCGCGAGTAGACGATGCACTGATGCGAGCCGAGATCGTCCGGCGTCCGCGGCAGCGGGCGGCCGTGCAGATAGGTCGGTGTCGCCACCAGGTAGCGCTGCACGGTGCCGAGCCGGCGGGCGACGAGCGTGCTCGCCTCCAGATTTCCAATCCTCAGCGCAAGCTCGATACCTTCTTCCACCAGATTGACGAACCGCTCGCTGAAGCGAATGTCGACCCGAACTTCCGGATAATTCCGCACATATTCGGCGATCACAGGCATCATGTAGCGCCGCCCGAACGACGACGGCAGGCCGATCCGGAGCGTGCCGGTCGGGCGGGGCGCCGCCTGTTCGACACTCGACCGCGCCATGTCGAAGCTGTCGAGGATCTGCCGCGCGAGATCGTAGATCCGGTGCGCCTCGGCCGTCGGCTTCAGCGTGCGCGTCGTACGCGAAAACAGCTGCGTGCCGAATTCGCTCTCCAGCATCGCGATGCGCTTGCTGATCGCGGGCTGGCCGATGCCGAGTTCCTTGGCCGCAGCCGAGAAGCTGCCACCCTCGAGGGTGCGCACGAAAGCGCGCAGGCAATCGATCCGGTCCATAATTCATTCCGATCTGGAATAAATTATATCCCATTTATTCCGTAGTGGGCAAGGCGGCGGGCCGCTAGGCTTCCTCAAAACGAGCAATCGCAGGGCAAGGAAACAGGGGAGGGGACGACATGGCACGCAACATCGGAATTGTCGGCGCCGGAATCGCCGGCCTGCATCTCGCGCTTTACCTGCAGAAGCATGGCGTGGACGCCACCGTGATCACCGACCGGCCGCCGGAGGATTATCGCAACATCCGGCTGCTCAACACCGTCGCGCACCACCACGTGACAATCGCGCGCGAGGACTATCTCGGCGTCAATCACTGGGCCGATCCGAAGGACCATTATTACTACCACGATCATGTCTTCAATTTTCCGCAGCCGCTGAGCTTTCGCGGTGATTTCTCGAAGCCGAGCCGCGCCGTCGACTACCGGATATATCTCCCCGAGCTGATGCAGGACTTCATGAAGCGCGGCGGCAGGATCGAATACCGCCGCATCGAGGAGCGCGACATCCGTCCGCTGGTCGCGCGCTTCGATCTCCTGGTCGTCTCGACCGGCAAGGGGCCGTTGGGCCAGCTCTTTGCTTACAGGCCGGAGCACACGCCCTATTCGCAGCCGCAACGCCGGCTGTGCGTCGGGCTCTACACCGGTGTGCGGCAGCCCGATCCCATGAACGTCACGCTCTCGGTGTCACCAGGACATGGCGAGATGATCGTGATCCCGACCATCACCTTCGGCGGCATCGCCAACGCGCTGCTGATGGAGAACGTGCCCGGCGGCGACATGGAGGAGCTGGCGACGCTCAGCTACGACGACAACCCGAAGCACTTCTTGAAGGTGCTCCTGGGCAAGCTGGAGAAGCATCACCCGACCACCTACGATCGCATCGACACCGCGCGCTTCGATCTCGCGCAGCCGCAGGACCTGCTGCAAGGCGGCGTGGTCCCGACGGTGCGCAACACGGTGGTCGAATTCGACGACGGCAAATGCGCGATCGCGCTCGGCGACGTTCATGCGATCGTCGATCCCATGATGGGGCAGGGCGCCAATGTCGCCTCCTATGCGGCGTTCGTGCTCGGCGAGGAGATCGTCAACGCCGATGCGCTCGACGCGCGCCTGTGCGAGAAGATCGACCTGAAGCGGCAGGACCGCGTGCTGGCGGCCTCGCGCTGGACCAACGTGATGCTGCAGCCGCCGACGGAAGCGCTGGGCATGCTGATCGGCGCGATGAGCCAGAATCCGGCGCTGGCGAACGAGTTCACCGAGAACTTCAATTATCCCGACAGGCAGTGGGACCGCATCGCCACGCCGCAGCGCATCCAGTCCTGGATCGAACGCATGTCGGCACCATCAGAGCCCGTCAGGGCGATTGCGTGAGGATCGATGCGGGCGAGGAGTGAGATGCCGCGCGTCAATCCCGCATCATTCCGCGAAGCCGCGTCGCGCTTTGCGACCGGCGTCGCGGTGCTGACCGCGCTGGACGAGCACGGCCGCGTCTGCGGCATGACCGCGAACAGCTTTGTCACCGTCAGCCTGTCGCCGCCGACCGTGCTGGTCTCGGTCATGCCCGGCCGGATGCACCGCGCGATCACGGCGACCGGACGCTACTGCGTCAACGTCCTCCCCGAGCACGGCCGGGACCTGTCGCGGCATTTCGCGAGCCAGCCGAACACCGGCGCGGTGCCGGATTACGACATCATCGACGGCCTGCCGCGCTTGTCCGGATGCATGGCCTATTTCGCCTGCGAGGTCACACGCCACGTCGACGTCAGCGACCACACGCTGATCATCGCCGAAGTCTCGAGTTGCGATTACAGCGACACCACGCCGCTGGTGTTCTTTTCCAGCAGGTATCATCTCGGGCCGGGCGTGCCGGTGGATCGGTGACGCTCGTGCTTTGTCTCATGGGCCGCATCAGGCGTAGGCAACCCAGCCGCGCGCGTCGAACAGGCACGGAACAGCCTGCGCGCGGGGCGGCGGCGAGCAGCGGAAAGGGCGAGGCGAGCTGGCGCGCGAAGTGATGCACGCGGAAATAGGCGCCGTCGACGCCGAGCTCATCCGCCGCGACGGCAAGCTCGATGGATTGCAGCAGCGTGTCCGCCGCCGAGCGGGTCTGCGCGCCGACGACAGCCGCGTCTCGCCCTCAAGCAGAGCGCATGTCGGACGGCGTGACGCCGAACCGCCGGCGAAACACGCGGTTGAAATAGGACACGTCGGGAAAACCCGCCGAATGGGCGAGGTCGGAGACCTTGCGCCATCGGTTGAGTGGATCGAGCAGCAGCCTGCGCACGAGCAGCATGCGCTGTTCAAGCAGGAATTCGGTGAACGTGGTGCCCGTCTGTTCGAACATCCGCTGGGCACGGCGCGGACTGAGGCCGGCCTTCTGGGCCACCGAATGGATGGTCAGATCATTTCGGTTCAGATTGGCGATGATGTCGGCGCGCATGAGGTCGAGCCGCGCGGCGGAATGCCCTCTGCTGTTCGCCAGTTCCGTGCGGTCGGCGTCCGTCCCCAGCAACAGGGCGATGAGATCGACCATGTGCTGCGCCATCAGGTGCTGGCCGACCACGTCCGTGTGCGGGCCAACATTGGCGGCAAGTGCGTGGTAGCGTAGAATCGCTTCTCTTATGGGAGCTTGACCGCCAAGAACCATCCCCAGCCGGTCCTCGGCCTTGGGGCAGATCGTCAGCAGCAGGGATCGCGGAATGCGTATGGCCTTGGCCTCGCAATTGTTGCTCATGCGCGTGCCGCAGAGCACGCTCATGTCGCCGAGACCCATTTGCGATTCCGACAGCTCGATCGAATGTTCCTCATGCCGCAGGAGTATGCGGCCGGACGTGGCGATGACGAGGGACAGGCCGTCGTAACCGTCCTTCAGGGTTTCGCGCGTGCGCGAGATTTCAGCCGATGATCCGCTGGCGACAGCCATCATGACGCCGCCCAGCAGGCTGACCTGCAATTTGCAGTCGATGGTGTCGCCGGCGCCCGGCTGGATGTCGACCCGGAAAGTACGCCGGCACAACTCTTCGCGCCATCGTTCGTAGTCGCGCCCGTGCGCCGGGCCCGTGTAACGGTTGACAAAGAAATTCGGCGCGTCCGCTTGTTGCATCAAGACTCCGTTCGATTGCGACAGCTCACCATACCCGGAGATTTCCTGGGCGAAAGGCCGGGCCTGCAGATATCGCGCCAACCTAGACGATTGGCGTGGGAGCCCAATCGTGGCGAAACCGGTATTCCCTGTGTTTCGATGCTCCGCGATGCTCCCAAGGCGCTGCAGGTGAAGCGAATGGCGCCCCGTTCCAAGACAGCGAATTCTGTGAGACATGAGTCTCGCCCTCAGGCGGCGCGCATGTCGGACGGTGTGACGCCGAACCGCCGTCGAAACACGCGGTTGAAATAGGACACGTCGGGGAAACCCGCCGAATGGGCGAGGTCGGAGACCTTGCGCCATCGGTTGAGTGGATCGAGCAGCAGCTTACGCACCAGCAGCAGGCGCTGCTCGAGCAGGAATTCGGTGAATGTGGTTCCGGTCTGTTCGAAAATCCGTTGGGCGTTGCGTGGGCTGACGCCGGCCTTCTGGGCGACCGAATAGATCGTCAGATCACCGCGGCTCAGATTGGCGATGACGTCGGCGCGCATGAGGTCGAGCCGTGCGGCAGAATGCCCTCTGTAGCTCGCCAGTTCCGTGCGGTCGGCGTCCGTGCCCAGCAACAGGGCGATGAGATCGACCATGTGTTGCGCCATCAGGTGCTGGCCGACCACGTCCGTGTGCGGACCAAGATTGGCAGCGAGCGCGTGGTAGCGTGCGACCGCTTCTCTGACGGGAGGTTGTCCGCGAAGAGCCAGCGCCAGCTGGTCCTCGGCTTTCGGGCAGATCGTCAGCAGCAGGGTTCGCGGAATGCGAATGGTCTTGATCTTGCTATGGTTGCTCATGCGCGTGCCACAGAGCACGCTCATGTCGCCGAGACACATTTGCGATTCCGACAGTTCGATCGAATGTTCCTCGTGAGATATAAGCACGCGGCCGGACGTGGCGATGACGAGGCACATGCCGTCGTAGCCATCCTTCAGTGTGTCCCGGGTGCGCGAGAATTCAGCCGACGTTCCGCTAAAGGTACCTAACAGGACGCCCCCCAACAGACTGGCCTGCAATTCGCAGTCGATGCTGTCACCGGCGCCGGGCTGGACGTCGACCCGGAGCGTGCACCGGTACAATTCCTCGCGCCACCGTTCGTAATCGCGCCCACGCGGCGGGCCCGTGTAACGGTTGACGAAGAAATTCGGCGCGCCCGCCCGTTCCATCATGACTCCCTTCGCTTGCGACAGCGCACCATACCCAGGGATTGCCGAAGCGAAAGGCCAGCGCCAGCGGATATCGCGCCAATCTAAACGATTGGCGCTGGAGTCCAATCGTGGCGAAGCCGATGTCTCTACGCTTCGACCGCGTCGCTATCGGGCGGCGAGCCACGCGGGCAGATTCGGTCAGCGGTTGAGCTGGAAGCCCATTTTGACGGCGTTTCCGCCCGTGGCCGTTGTGCATCAAGGCGCCGCGGACACGTTCGCAGAGCGCTGCGAGTGAAGCGATTGGCGCTGCGTTCCAAGACAGAAAACGCCGCATACCTCACTGATGTCAGACGCAGTTTCAGTGCGATTCAGTCCCGCAATGTAGCCGGGACTGATCGCCTGACCGGTGTTCGCATCGGGATCGATAATGGTTTCGCACGAGGTCATGCATGCCGAAGGGTTCACGTCTTTCATTCAATCCCGAGGCAGGTACGGACCGGGCTTTTGTCCGCTGTGGTTTCGCTCCACGAGCGGCCTCGGTGACAGCGCTGCTGATCGCCTCCACGGCGCTGACCGCCATCGCGTTCGTACCCTCGGCCCATGCCGGCACGCCGCAATGGCTCGGCACCGCGTCGAGCGACTGGTTCGCGAACGGCAACTGGAGCGGGAGCCCGTCGGCGGTGCCGAGCGCGGCCGATGTGAGCACGACCATCGACACGACGGCGCCGAATACGACCGTCATCAATGGAGCAGCGGCAGCCACCCAGCAGCTTGTCGTCGGCAACTCCGGCAACGGCAATCTCGCGATTACGAACGGCGGCAGCCTCGGCAGCACTAACTCCGATCTCGGATTTTTTGGAGGCAGCTCCGGTACCGTCACGGTCAGCGGTTCGGGTTCGAGCTGGGCCGTCGGCACAAGCCTTTGGGTTGGGTATAACGGAACCGGCACCGTGCAGGTGTTGCAGGGCGGCGTAACCCATGCAGATACCTTCAGCCTCGGCGTCATCTCTGGCTCGCACGGCGCCGCGACCGTCGACGGTGTGGGCTCGATTCTGTCCGCAAATACAAGTGTCATCGTCGGGGATGGCGGCGACGGCAAACTGACCGTGTCCGCTGGCGGGCAGGTCCATACCTCGATTGCGGAGATCGGAAATGGCGCCGGTTCGCAGGGCGCGGCGGTGGTGACTGGCGCAGGATCATCTCTGGTCGCGAGCAGTTCCTTTGCGATCGGCGCAGCAGGCACGGGCTCCCTGACGGTGGCGAATGGCGGCGCGGTGTTCTCTAGCCAGAGCGCTCTCGGCGCTCTCGCCGGTTCGAGCGGTACCGCCACCATCGATGGCGCAGGCTCGACATGGACCCTCGGGAGCGGCCTGGTCGTCGGAAATTCCGGGGCCGGCACGCTGACGATTTTGAACGGCGGTGCCGTGAACGCCAACTTTGTGGATACCGTGATTGGCGTCAATGGGGGCAGCACCGGTAGCGTCACCGTGGACGGATCGGGCTCCAAACTGACCATGGGCGGCGCCGGACTGGTGGTCTGTTCGCAGGGCTCGGCCACACTCGCGATCGCCAATGGCGGCGCGGTCAGCAACGTTGCCGCCACCATCGGCAGCTTCGCGGGCAGCACCGGCACGGTCTCCGTCGACGGCGCCGGTTCGACCTGGATCAACAC